>JAPLMI010000003.1 GCA_026387115.1 Candidatus Omnitrophota bacterium
GCGATATTCAAAACATCTTCGAGTTTGCTTCTGTTCGCCCAATTCGAGAAAGGGATCTTGTCGATATTTCTGGCGAGCCTCGTCCGCGAGCTCATCACGATGTTGGAGCTCGGGCCTGTCCCTTTAAGCCATTCGGTGTCCTGTTTTAGAAAATCGCTTATAGTCATAATTTTGAGCTAGAATTCTTGTCCTTCTTCTCCAATTCCTTGATCTGGTCTCTAAGGCGCGCCGCCTCCTCGAACTCCTCGAACTGTATCGCCTTCTCCATCCTCAGCTTCATCTCCTGGATAGTCTTCGTATCCAAAACGGTCTTGCCGACCGTCAGGGGAACCTTGCCGATGTGCCTGTCCGCGCCGTGGATCCTTTTTAAAAGCGGCGCCAGCTGCTTCTTGAAAAATTCATAGCACTCGCCACAGCCAAGGCGGCCGACCTTCTTAAAGTCGTGGTAGGTGAATCCGCATACGGGGCACTTTATCTTCTCGCTGACTTCCGACTCGATGCCGGGGCCGAGATCCGCGAGGCCTGCCAATAAATCACTCAGGCCGAAGTGCTCCTCCATCTCGGAGCCTTTTTCCTTCGCGCACACCTCGCAAAGATGAAGTTTCGTCACTTTATCGTTCACGATCTCGGTGAGGTGCACCGTCGCCTCATTCTTGCCGCATATATCGCATAACATTTCAATACCTCACTCCGTCCGTCTTTGTCAGTTTCCTGAACTCTGCCGTCAGGCGCTTCGTGATCTCGCCCGGCTTGCCGTTCCCGATAGATCTATCGTCGATCTTGATAACCGGAATTATCTCGGCCGCCGTTCCTGTCAGGAAGACTTCGCCCGCTCCATAGACGTCTTCCATCCTTATAAGTTTTTCGTGGAACGGAATATTCATTTTTTTCGTAAGCCCGATGACCGCGTCCCTCGTAATCCCTTCGAGGGCGCCGATCTCAGCTGGTGGCGTTATGAGCTCAGAGTTCCTCACGATAAAGATATTGTCACCCGTGCACTCCGCCACATTGCCGTCATGCGTAAGCATTATCGCCTCTTCCGTCCCCGATTTGATAGCGTCGATCTTCGCCAAGATATTATTAAGGTAATTGAGCGATTTGATCCTCGGATCGAGCGCCTGAGGATAGTTGCGCCTGGTTTTGGCTGTAACTATCTCGAGGCCGTTTCTGTAGTGCTTCTCCGGGTATAGCTTTATCCTGTCTGTGATTATAAATACTGTAGGCATACCGCACTTTCTCGGGTCCAGGCCCAGGTCACCGATACCCCTCGTGACAACGAGCCTGATATAGGCATCTTTCAATTTATTGGCCTTGAGCGTCCTGACGACCGCTTTAATAACTTCCTGTTTTGTCAAGGGTATTTCCAGCTCAATCGCGTCCGCCGATTTATACAGCCTGTCGATGTGCTCTTTCAGCCTGAAGATGAGGCCGTCATAGGTCCGGATACCCTCAAAGACGCCGTCCCCGTATAAAAGGCCGTGGTCGAAGACCGAGATATTGGCCTTTTCCCTGCCCACCAGTTTTCCGTTCAAGTATATCTTCATATTTTAACAAGTATATACTATGATTAATATCATGTCAAATAGATAGATGAGTTTTTAAGCAGGGAAAAACAGGGACTGTCCCCAGCGTGTCTATAGCACATAGGCGGGGACTGTCCCTATTTTCTGTTCATTTCAGCCGCTATGTCCGGATAATTTTTCAGGTGTTCGGAGGTAACGGCCGGGGCCTCGCGATACAGCTGCCTGTACAGATCTATCGCCTTTCTCTTTTCTCCGCTCTTCCAGTATGCCCATGCAAGCCAGCTTTTGGCAAAGATGGAACCCGGCTTTATCGCCAGGGCCCTCTCCAGATACTCGCGGGCTTTTACATAATGATGGCCGACATAGCCTGCCAGTCCGAGCTCTATCTCAAATTCAGCGTCCTTATCAATGTTTAAACTCTTCTTCATCTCTCCAGCGGTACGCAGCCGGTCCCACCGCCACCGCGCTTTCGGGGCAAGCATATCGTTGTCATATATGAGCTTTACAACCTCCAGCGCCATCAGCGCCTGTCCGTCTACGGTGGGATGGATCTGGTCGCCTATAAGCTCGTCACCCACGATCCCGTCGGGAGAGCTCTCTTCAAATAATTCCTGGGTCCGGATTATGTGAACCTTATCCAGATTTTGCAGCCGCAGGCTTTCGTAAAACCGGTTTACGTCTGAAGGGGCGCGGAGCGGAAAACGGTCAAGGTCATTGGCCTCGGAATAGAATTTATTGGCCTTGCTGAATTCGCCGAGGCGCTCGCGGCATTCGGCCATCCTGTGATATGTCAGGGCGTACATAGGGTCGATCCTGGCGCATCTATCGTATAAGGCCAGGGCTTCGGCGTATCTCTTTTTTGTAAACTCCTCTTCCGCGCGAGAGAAGAGGTTGTCGTGCAAGGCCAGGGCATCTTTTGTGATCGCGGGATCGTGTATCGGCCTGATCGGTTCATACCCTTTCCATCTGGCTATCCTTTCAAAAAATATAACGGGTATGGAATGCCGGCGGGCGATATCGATCGTCTTCTTTACATTATTTTCGAAGACAATTTTGACCCTGTCAAATTGCGGCGAAGGGCGATATATATAGTCCGCTTCAGTGATATCAGGCAGCCCGCTTCCTTCGGTATACCAATTGTTAACATCTTTCAACCTGGTATCCTTTTTGCGACCCATCATTATTTTCGACCGGATCACAAGCCTGTTGAGAAAATTCAAAAAAGAGCTGTGCTTGGGAAACTCCGCCGTAACATCATAGAACCTTTTCATGAACGGCCTGGGAATATAGCGCCTGTTCTCGGCAATGCAAAAGTCATTATGCGCCATATAGAAGACGGCCAGGTCAGGCTTGTACGGGACGGTCTCGAGAAATGCCTTTCTTATGAACCGGCTGTTCGCACCCATCCTGCCGAAATTCGCCGTTGTAACACGGCTCGACACTCCTTCGGGCAGAAGGTCCGCGAGGTAGAGCTTTATCCATTTATCGATGGTGGAATGCGGAAATAGGTGGCTTCCGTGCATGGTGGACTCGCCATAGAGCAATATGCGGAATTCTCCGCCGGCCTTTTTCTGCTTCAAACCATGTTCAATGATACGCCGTTCGATATAGTCGCTCGAGCCCGGAAAGACGAAAAGCCTGGCTGTTCCTTCCAATAAAGCGAAGAAAAGTATTATGATTATACCGCTGAAATATATATTTTTTGATTTCTGCATAGCGATTTTACTGTACCACCCTGCCGTCTTTGATACGGATTACGTGGTCGGATTTTTTGGAGACAGCATCATCGTGGGTAACTATGACCAACGCCGTACCCGATTCGGCCTTGACCTGAAACAATAGTTCATATATGGATTCGCTATTCTTTGAATCGAGGTTGCCGGTCGGCTCGTCGCAAAGCAAAATCTCAGGCTCGTTTATGAGCGCGCGGGCTATCGCGACCCTCTGCGACTCGCCGCCGGAGAGCTCGCCCGGCCTGTGGCTCGCCCTGCCCTTTAAGCCGACTGATTGTAACAACTCCCCTGCCATATCCCGAATTGAGTATTGGGTATTGAGTATTGAGCGGGATCTGATCAACGCCGGCAGCATCACGTTCTCTAACGCTGTGAATTCCGGCAGTAAATGATAAAACTGAAAAACAAACCCTATCCGGACGTTCCTTAAACCGGCCCTTTCTTTATCGGAAAGCCCATAAATGTCCTTGCCGTCCACGAACACCCTGCCCGACGTCGGCTTATCCAGCCCGCCTAAAAGATGCAGGAGCGTCGACTTGCCCGCGCCCGAAGGCCCGATTATAGCTGTAGCCTTCGCCTTCTTAATCTCGATACTTACGCCGTCAACAGCCCGCACATCTTTGCGGCCGTTCCTGTAAGTCTTATGTAGATTTTCCGCTCTGATCATAGTTAAAGTTATTCGTACCTCAGCGCTTCCACCGGATCGAGCTTAGACGCCTTATACGCCGGATAGAGAGCGGCGATGAGGCTTATCAAAATACTTGAAACTACAATGACGGCGATATCCTGAAGCTCCATCTTCACCGGCAATCTGTCTATGTAGTAAATATCTTTGGGGAGCGTTATGAATTTATATTTTTTGAGGCACAGGCATGCCGCAATTCCGACGCCGCTTCCCAGCAATGTCCCGAGGATTCCGATGATACCGCCCTGTATCGCGAATATCGCCATTATGTCGGCGTTCGCCGAGCCTATCGCTTTCAATATACCTATATCCTTCGTCTTCTCGAGCACCGTCATGATGAGGGAGCTTGCGATATTGAAACACGCCACCATCACGATCAGCGTAAGGATTATGAACATCACCGTCTTTTCCAGTTTTATCGCTTCCAGCAAATTCCTGTTCAAATCCACCCATGTCCTCACTAGGTTAGGAAACCCCAGCTTTTCCTGCAGCAATTTTTTAACGCCGTCTACGTTGAAGGCGTCGTCCACTTTAACTGAAACGCCTGTCGTGAGGTTCCCGACCGAGAAAAGTCTTTGCGCCTCTGCTAGGCCGGCATAAACGAGATTCGAATCGTATTCATACATGCCGGACGTGAATATCCCGCAAATCCTGAAATCCTTGCCCTGAGCCCTTTGAGCCGGAGAGATGATCGAGATCGTATCTCCTAATTTTACATTGAGTTTATTGGCAAGCTCGCTTCCTATAACGACATCGCCGCTCAGGATACCTTCGAGCGACCCAACCTTTAAATAAACGCCCAGTTTATTGACACCGGTCTCGTCCTTCGGATCTATCCCCTTCACGATGACGCCTGTGACCTTTTCGTTCTTTCTTACGAGCGCCTGGCCGTTCAGGAAGTATGCCGCCGCAACAACGTGTTTCGTAGATAAAATTTTATCCGTAAATTCCCCGGAGGGTTTTATGCCGTAATCCGAGATGACCTCGATGTGGGAATAAGTCCCTATTATTTTATCTTTCAAATCGTCATCGAAACCGCTCATGACCGATATCACGATTATGAGGGCCCCGACGCCGACAGCCACGCCGAGTATCGAGATGAGGCTTATTACCGAGATGAATCTTTCTTTGCGTTTCGCGGTGAGGTACCTGAAGGCTGCGAAGAGTTGCCAGGGCATATCAATCTTTCGCGGCCTTTTCGGGTTTCAATTGGGGGAACAATATCACATCTCTAATGGACGCGGAATTGGTCAATATCATGACCAGCCTGTCTATCCCTATGCCGAGGCCGCCGGCCGGCGGCATGCCGTATTCGAGCGCCGTCACAAAGTCTTCGTCGATAGTTCGGTTTTCGGTTTTTGGTTTTCGGTTTTTGGTTTTTGTATCCTTTAACTCTTCCTCGAACCTCGCCCTCTGCTCGATAGGGTCGTTCAGCTCGGAATAGGCGTTCGCGATCTCCATCCCGCCCATATAAAGTTCGAACCTGTCGGTGAGCATCGGATTGTCGGGCTTAGTTTTCGCAAGCGGGCACATCTCTTTGAATATATCCACGACAAAGACCGGATGGTTGCCGCACTTGGGTTCCACAAGTTCGCCGACTATGTTTATAAGCTGAGTCCTTGAAACGTCGTCGCCGTCTATTTCGATGCCTTTTTTCTTTAACTTCTTAACCCACTCTTCCTGTTTATCGGCGGGCGTGATATCAAATTGTTCCTTCATCAGGTCCGCGAACGATATCTTTTCCCATCTTGACAGGTCTATCGTCTTACCCTGATATTCCAGGATTGTCTTCCCGATGACATTTTTCGCTAAGCTCGTAACGAGCTCTTCTGTGAGCTTCATCATACCGCCGCAATCAGAATAGGCTTCGTATACTTCAAGCATCGTGAATTCGGGGTTGTGCCTTATGGATATCCCCTCATTCCTGAAATTTCTGTTTATCTCATAAACTTTATCCAGGCCTCCCACCAAAAGCCTCTTCAAATACAATTCCGGTGCGATCCTCAAATATAAGTCTATCCCGAGCGCTTCGTGGTGCGTCTTGAAAGGTTTGCCTGCGGCGCCGCCGGGGATCGCCTGCATCATCGGCGTCTCGACCTCAATGAAGCCCTTGTCATCCAGGAATCTCCGTATCTCGGTCACTATTTTCGAGCGCGCTATAAAAACATTTCTGACTTCATCGTTTACGATTAAATCTATATAGCGCTGGCGGTATCTGGTCTCCACATCTTTTAAGCCGTGCCATTTTTCGGGAAGGGGCCTCAGGCTTTTGGCAAGAATTTTGAACTCTCTTACCACAATGGTCGGCTCACCCGTTCTCGTCTTGAACGTCTCGCCCTTCACGCCGATGAAATCGCCGATATCGATATTATTTAAAAATTTAAACGGCTCTGCGCCGACCGTATCCTCTTTAAAATAAACCTGGATCTTCGCCGTGGAATCCTTTATATCGTAAAATGAGCTTTTGCCGTGGGAGCGCGCCGCCATTATACGTCCGGCCAGCGCCGCGTGCCTGCCTTCCACGAAATTACTTTGCAGCGCCTTTATGGTAGAGGTGGTCTCAAATTTTCCGCCGTATGGGTAGACGCCGTCCCGTATTATATTGCCGAGCTTCGCCTTCTTCTGTTTTATCAGTTCATTCTCTCTCAGGTCTTCCGGCATCTATCTTGCCCTCTTCTCTTTTTTCAGTATCTTCAAAAACGCCTTCACCACTATCGGATCAAACTGCGTCCCCGAGCCGTCCCTAATTATTTTGAACGCCTTAATTTTTGGATAGGCCTTGCGGTAGGGCCTATTTGAGATGAGCGCCTGGTAGACATCCGCCACCGCTATGATCCGCGCGCCGACCGGTATCTCCTCGCCGTGCAATCCGGCGGGATAGCCTTTACCGTCCCACCGCTCGTGATGATACAGGACCAATGGTATTATATCGTGCATGAACTGGATGGGCCTGATTATGTCGGCGGCTATCTGGGGGTGTTTCTTGATCTCGCTAAATTCTTTTTTCGTCAATTTTGATTTTTTATGCAGTATTTTATCGCTTATTCCCACCTTTCCCAGATCGTGCAGGGCCGATGCCTGCCTGATATTATCGATCTCTTCGGCAGACAAATGCAGGCTTTTCGCAACCTCTGTGGAATAATGGACCGTGCTTTCAACGTGCTCGCCCGTGTAGTGGTCTTTCATCTCGAGCGTCTTGGCAAAAGCGAATATCGATTCTATAAGGTTCTGATTTCCCCGCCTTGTAAGCTTCTCTATCTTCTCCTTGAGAGCCCTTACATCCATTGAGCCGATGGCCTCTTCCGCGATCCTCTCTTTATCATTTTTCAGGTCAAACGACGAAAAGACCTTATTGCCCCCGCCATGCTTTACCTTATCCAGCAACTTTTCGGCGAAGTTTATAAGATCCATCCCTTTAAAAATAGTGCCGTCGGGATAGGACGATACGGCAATGCTCACCTTCAACTTGATCACCCTTTTTTTGTCTCCAAAATTATACAGATTTATCGCGTCCAAAAGCCGCTGGGCCACCATCAGGGATTTTTGTTTGTCCACACCCGGAGACAGGACGACAAATTCCTCGCCGCCGAAACGTATCACCGTATCATACCGGCGGACCATCTTTTTCAGGTAGGCGGCGAATTGTTTCAGGACGAGATCGCCGAATTTCACCCCATAGACGTCATTTATCGATTTGAAATAATCTATATCGAGCATGATGAGTGAGAGCGGATGGCCATAGCGCCTGGCCCTGTAGAACTCAACATCTATAATCTCCGCGAGATAATAATGATTATAAAGCCCTGTCTGGATATCCTTCATCGCGAGCTGTTTTAATCTCTTGTTCGATTTCAAAAGCTCTTTATTTAAAAGTTCCTTTTCTTTCTCGGCAGCCTTTCGTTCCGTTATATCCCTTACGACGCTAACGATAAGATTAAGCTTTTCGCCTGTCTTGATGGGCGACCAGGAATGCGATACCCACCGGGTCTGGCCGTCTTTCGTCATGATACGATATTCGAAATTCGCGCCGCTTCCGCCTTTCAGGAATTCGGAAAACGCCTTTTTGGCTTTCTTTGCATCATCTTTGTGGACGATCCACGGCTCTCTACCCATAAGGTCTTCCGAGTCATATCCCAAAACACTTTTGCACGCGGGGCTTAGATAAGATATTATGCCGTCGGGCTTTGTGAGCATAATAACGTCGTTGGTATTCTCGATGATGCGCCTGTATCTCTCCTCGCTCTCGCTGAGCGCCTGCTCGACCTTCTTCTCCTCGGCTATGGCGCGCGCGTTCTCGAGCGCTATGGCGGCGCCTGCCGCCAACCCCTGAAGCATAAAGACATCCTGGGCGTCAAAGGGTAATTTATCCTTCTTATTATGAATTTCAAAACAGCCTATGAGCCTGCCGCCCGAGCCCAGTATCGGCACGTTGACCAAATTGTAAAGATTGAAATCCTTCTTCTTTTCCGGAAGGATCTTGGGATCGTTTTCGGCGTTGTTGGAAATGTACGGTTTCTTGGAATTCGCGAGCCAGTTATACACGCCGTGGTCCGGTTCAAAGACATAATTTACCGACCTTAAAACCGTACCCGTGTTATATTCACTGAAGACCATCTTTCCGCCATCGATCAAACCGGCGGTTCCCCCGGCGGCATCGACCAATTCCATTGCGGCGGCCACAAGCGTCCTCGTGATCGCCGGCTCCTCCAATATCGCGTTCACGTGCTGGCTCGTGCGGGAGAGTATCTCCAGCTGATAATCCCGCTTCAATATGCTGTCCACCGCGTTCTTGCGCTCCTCCTCGTTGCCGATGGCTGAGGCGATGATGCCCATGATCTTCTTATCTTCTTCGTTCGGGACGAAATCATATTGATAGACAGCGCATAGCGATCCGACATAGGAGCCGCCGAAGCTGACCGGACAACCTATATAGGTTTTGAGGTTATATTTTGTCACATTCGGGTCGGTCTTCGCGTATTCCGTCTCCGGGAGGTTCCTCACAACAACAATTCCGGGGCTATCTTTCATTATCACATCGTAACAGATGTGGCCCTTGGCCTTATCGATAGGAGTAAAGCCTTCGGGCACATTCCACATGCCGCAGGAAGAAAGCGTATCCCCTTCAAGGCGGTTATAGAGGGCGCAGTCCGCCCCGAGAAGCTTTCCTAAAAGCGCCGTCAGGCTATTGATATTCTCGAGCGGCTCAACGGTGAAATTCAGGAACGCCTCGTTTATCATACGAAGCCGGTCTTCCGTTTGTTTGCGCTCGTCGATATCGCGGACTATGGCCAAGAGGCGATACTTGCCTCCGATCACGGCTCGCTTCAGATTGACCTCAACCCAGAAAAGTCTGCCGGCCTTATCCTTGGAAACCCATTCAAAAAGCTGCGGCTCGCCCTCAGCCGCTTTACGGATATGCCCTATAGCGTCTTCCTGGGAGTAGGGTTTCTCTCCGGCGCTTATAGCTCCGACATCGAGGCGAAGCATCTCCTCTTTAGGATAGCAGTACATCTCACAGGCCTTTTTATTGACATCTAAGATCTGGCTGGTTTCGATATCATGCACAAAGAACGCGTCATTGGCCGCATTGAATATGGCTGTGTAATTCACCTCTTTGGACTGCCCCAGAAGACGGGCTTGCTCCTGCGATCTCATCTCGGCTATCGTATCGCGCAGCATATTCAATTCTGTCAGAATATCTTCTAATTTTCTGTCTTTGTCGTCCATTTTCCTACCTTTAATAATATACAAATTAAAGTATACTATCTTAATCAGAATAAGTCAATCGTCTTAGGGACTAGCTGTTCTTGTTTGATGAAAAATAAAATTGATTTGACAATTCAGCATATCCTATGCTACCCTGCCATTTATGAAAACAGGTTTGGACGATAGCGATATAAGTCTTGTCGAGGGCTGCATAGAAAGGGATCTCGTTTCGTGGTCGGCGCTGGTAAAGAAGTATTCGCATCTGATCGCGGTATCGATCGACAACCGTCTCAGGAAGTACGGTTTCAACTTACCGCGCGAGGATGTCGAGGACATAAGGCAGGAGGTCCTCAAGTCATTATGGAAAGGCGAAAAGTTTAGGCTCGTCAGGAACCGCCGGGATATCTCATACTGGCTTAGCATAGTCGCGGGTAACGAAGCCATCCAGTATATGCGCAAGATTCGCGGCATGGATGAGCCGCGGCTGATATCGACATTCGAAAATCTCGGCGAAAATAGCGTTGAAGAGCTGATAGAATCCGGCCGGGCCTCCCCGCCTGAAGAACTTGAACGCAGGGACATCGCTAAACGTATCGAGTCCGAGATAAATTCGCTTCCGTCGAAGGAAAAGTTGGTGATGAAACTCAACATTCTATACGATAAAAAATATGACGAGATAGCGGATATCCTGAATATGCCGGCCGGGACGGTTTCCAGCTATATCAAGAGGGCTAAGGAGAAATTGAAAAAAAAGTTGAAATATTTGCAATAATTTTCGCGTTTTAAGCGTCTTATATAGTAGAGGCCCCTCCGGGCCCATCGGTCCTTAGGGCCGGAGGCGGGGACTGTGGCAGAGGCATAAAGAAAGGAATATATATGACTGATACAAAATTGAATACGAAAATCCATCCGGAAGATGTTGAATTAGCGGATTTCTTGGAGGGCGCGTTACCGGACAGGAAAAGACAAAGGCTTGAAGACCATATAGCGGGTTGCGACGAGTGCCTGGCAAAGATCGTATCCGCCCATGAATCGGCTGACGTGTTCAATAAAAGAGCCAAGCCTAAAAAAGGAAAGGGAAAAATCATGAAACATATCAATCTTTATCTAGTTCTGGCAATCGCCTCGTTTGCGCTCTCTTTTCTACTGCCTGGATACTTCCTGCAGTTACTGGCAGCTACTATACTTTTGGGGACAAAGTGGATAGTTGACTCCAAAACGACGAAGATGCTCGTAACGATATATGAGGCATGGAAGACAGGCGGCGAGAAAGAGGCCTCCCGGATCATGGAAAAGATAGATTCTTGCGGTAAAAAAAGATTTTAAAGAAAAACCCAAGTCTTTTCAACTTGGGCATTCCCCGAAGAAGGCCCTTAACCTTCCCGAAAGAAATACTCAAATACCGATCGGAATCTTTCGATCGCCCCCCTATCAGGGTTTTTGCCGATCGGCCTTGATGGGCCTATCTTTTTTATTTGATACGCCCCGCCTTTCCTCCTTAGAAGAACGGCCTTTTCTTTCGTAAGGTTAAGCTCTTCTTCTATTATAAAGTATACCACAAGGCAAAATATTTTCAATACCTGCCGGCCTTCCTTTTTCATTGCTAACCCAAACTTTTTTAAAATAGTTGCAATAATTTTGGCGATTTTAGCGTCTTTATATATGAGGGTAAAAACTGCTTTTTCGAAAGGGGGTGAAAAACATGGTAACTGAGGATCTGAAGATGGAGGTTTCCCGCCTGCATAAGCTGGACGGAACAGGCGCTACAAAAGCCTTCTGCGACCTCTCGATACTCGACAGCTTTATAATAAAGGGCTTGCGGGTGGTTGAGGGCGAGAAGGGGCTATTTGTGAGCATGCCGCAGGAAGCGGGAAAAGACGGAAAGTGGTACTCTACCGTAATACCTCTGAATCGGGAGATAAAAGACGAGATTGAAAAAATCGTCTTAGAGGCGTACGGAGGATAATAATATGGGCCGAGGGAATAGGATGGCCGGAAGGGCCGGAGAGCTGGCGGCGATTCGGTTTCTTAAGGATAACGGTTACAGGATCCTGGAGACTAACGCGCGGACTCCGTTCGGCGAGATAGATATGGTGGCGGAAAAGAAAGGCGTTACTATCTTCGTCGAAGTGAAGGCCAGAATCACCTCTTCCCTCGGCCCGCCGTACCTATCGATTACAAAGATAAAGGAAAGGCATATCGTCAAAAACGCGTTGTGTTATCTGAAAAGACGCGGGCTCGTCGAATCATGCTGGCGTATCGACATCGTCTCTGTAAAACTTAATTACGAGTATCGGGTTGAGAGTATTGAGCTTTTTGAAAACGCGATTGAGGATAACAATTAAAGGAGGAAGTTATGGTTGCGAAGATTTATTCGGCGTCTGTTATCGGGATCGACGCACGCGAAGTCACCGTGGAGATGGATATCGCCGGCGGCCTTCCCGGAATCAATATAATAGGGCTGCCTGATCCCGCGATAAGGGAATCCCGCGAACGGATCAAGGCCGCGATAAAAAATTCCGATTTCCCCTTCCCCACAAGAAAGATCACTGTAAACCTCGCCCCTGCCGATATTAAAAAGGAGGGCGCTTCATTTGATCTGCCGATAGCCCTATCGGTTCTTTTATCTGAGGGTGTTTTGGAGACGGAGGACTTGCGTGATTATATGTTCTGCGGCGAATTATCTCTCGATGGACGATTGAAGCCTGTCAGAGGCGCTCTTCCGATAGCGATGGCATTGAAGAATATGGGCAAGTCGCGATTCGTCCTTCCGAAAGAAAACGCAAAAGAGGCCTCGATAGTGAACGGCATCGAGGTCTATGCCTTGGAGACTTTAAGGGATGTTGTCAATTTTATAAACAAAAAAATTAATTTAAAGCCGCAGGAATCCAACATCGAGTCTGTATTAAAAAGGAATTCGAAATACAGGGTCGATTTCAACGACGTGAAGGGCCAGGAACATGTGAAACGCGGCCTTGAGATCGCCGCCAGCGGGCTTCACAACGTCCTTCTTATAGGCCCGCCAGGATCGGGAAAGAGCATGCTCGCCAAGCGGCTTCCGACGATACTTTCAGAGATGACGCTCGAGGAAAGCCTTGAGACCTCGAAGATCCATAGCGTCGCCGGACTTCTGCCGCCGAATAAAGGCCTGACCGGAACACGGCCCTTTCGCTCGCCGCATCACACGATTTCGGACGCGGCGCTCGTCGGCGGCGGGACGAACCCGATCCCCGGCGAGATAAGCCTCGCGCATAACGGCGTATTATTCCTGGATGAGCTTCCGGAATTTAAGCGCAACGTCCTGGAGGTCCTGCGCCTGCCGCTCGAAGAAGGCTCTGTAACAATAGCGCGGGTAGCAAACCGCCTCACCTATCCGTCAAAATTCATGCTCGTCGCGGCGATGAATCCCTGCCCGTGCGGTTATTTCACCGATCCGAAACATGAATGCCATTGTTCGCCGTTTCAGATACAGCACTATCTTTCCAAGATATCCGGCCCGCTGTTGGACCGAATCGACATTCATCTTGAGGTGCCGAGATTAAAACTGGAACACCTGACGGATAGACGGCGCGGAGAGCCATCGGAAGAGATCAGAAAACGGGTAGATAAGGCCCGGATTGTCCAGAAAGAGCGCTTCAAGAACGAAGGAGCGCACTTCCGCACGATCGCCGACCTGGACGCCAAAGAGATCATTGAAGCGCATCATATTTCGGAGGCTATTTCTTACAGGAGCCTTGACAGGAATTTGTGGGGTTAATCTGTGAGGCGATTTTATTTCTTGTCGCGTGCGAAGAAAGAAAAGACAAACATCAACAAGCATACGGCTATAGCGAATAAAAAAGCGCTGCGGAAACCGGCGCACATCAATTCCGGCGACTGCCTTACCTGAGCCAAGTCCATATTCTTCGCCGCCATGATAGAATGGATTTTTCCCATTATAATCATCGGGAAGAGCGCTATGCCTAAGACGCTGCCGGTATTGAGGGACATCTTATAGACACCTGACGCGACGCCCTGTTTATCCGCAGGGGCCTGCAGCATGACAAGCTTATTGTTCGGCGCCATGAAGATGCCCGCCGCGCAGCCGAGGGCAAAAAACGAGATCACTATAAAGATAAAATTCGTATTGGCGTCAAAAATAAACAGCGCCGCGAAGACGAGCGAGAATATTGCCGCGCCGATAGAACATAATACGCGCGAGCCTATCTGGTCCGATATCCTGCCGCTGAACGGCGCAAGCGCCATCATCACAAGGGACGGGATCATGAGCATCACTCCGGCGGTCGATACGGAAGAACCGCGGATGAACTCTATATAAAACGGAGCGAGAAAACTGAAGCCCATGAGAACAAAAGTGACGAGAAATGAGGAGGTAACGGCC
>JAPLMI010000168.1 GCA_026387115.1 Candidatus Omnitrophota bacterium
TATCCTTTTCTATGATTTTTTGATCGGAGTAGGTCACGCCTAAATAAAATATAAAATAAGGACAGCGACCGTTCAAAATGGTGCCTGTCCCTATTTTTAACTATTTTTAATGGTAGCGGGGATAGGATTTGAACCTATGACACGCCGGGTATGAGCCGACTGCTCTGCCAGACTGAGCTACCCCGCCAATTTTGCGACAGCAAAATTGATCCTGAGGCTGCGACGAAAAGGAGCAGCCGAAGGACCTTAGAATACCAATATTATATCATGATAATAGTAGTGGCGCAACGGCAAACGAACGCATAAAAAGGAGCGGCTCTGATATTACTCTCACAGCCGCCCCTGAATCACAAGTAATTTTACGCCAATGCCAGCTTCTTCTCTATCTGCCTGAATCTTTCTTCATTCTGCCCAATGGATACATCAAGCTTGCTCTCAACTTTCGTTAGGCGCGAATCAAGATCAAAAACAACCATTTTTACCGTATGAAGCTCTGACTCGACACCTCCCAGCCTAGCCTCCACCCTATCCAATCTGGATATAATACCAGTGTGGCCTTCGGCGATAACATTAATACCCGATTGCATGGCCTCAAGCAGAACCCTCGTCTCTCGCTCAAAATCAATGCTTCTTCCGATCTTCATATTCTCTTTCTTCATTTTTCAGCTCCTTTTATTATAGTCTTGCAGATTAAATTGTCAACCTATTTAGCAGCATCTCGGACACTCATGATGAATTGCTCATAAAAAAACCTCCTTTCGGTCTCTATATGTCCCCATATATAAAGACGCAAAAAGAGGCAAAATTATTGCAAATATTTTAAAAAAGTTTACATTGCTTCGTGCATGCTGCCGGTCCTGTAGCCGCAGAGATCCAGAGTGACATAGACAAAACCGATCTTCTTCAATCTTCTTACGATCAAATCCCGCAGTTCCAGCGCTCTGGCGAAGTCGCTTTTTAAAACTTCAAGCCTCGCAATATCTTTATGCAGACGCACTCTGACCTGCTTTAATCCTAAGCGCCTCAAATAGGTTTCGGCTTCGCTTATTTTCTTTAGATCCGTTTTCGTGATCTCGCTATTGAACGGTATCCGTGACGCAAGGCATGCAAACGACGGTTTATTCCAGGTCGGAAGCTTGAGGCGTCTCGACAATTGCCGTATATCTTTCTTCCTGAGCCTCGCTTCGAGTAATGGGCTATGCACGCCAAGTTCTTTGGCAGCTTTCATGCCGTATCGAACATCCTTCAGGTCATCGAGATTCGCACCATCCAGGATATAATCCATTTTCCGCTTCTTCCTTATCGCGTCCAGCATCTTAAATAATTCCTTTTTGCAGGAATAGCACCTGTTAACCGGATTCGATTTGAAATTCTTTATCTCGAGCTCTTTTGTATTTATCGTAATAAGTTTTGCGCCTATTCTTTTGGCTATCTGCTTCGCCTCACAATATTCCGAATAAGGATAAGTTTCCGACCGCGCAACTACGGCAAGCACATTATCCTTCCCAAGCCTATCGATAGCCACTTTCAACAAGAAGGTGCTGTCGAGCCCACCCGAATACGCCACGATTACACGTTTCAGATTTTTTAATACCGTTTTCAGTTTGCCGATTTTATCCATCCGCCACCGATAACTATATCCTTATCATAGAAAACTACCGCCTGCCCCGGCGTCGGAGCTGCCTGCGGTTCGTCAAAATCAACGCGCACGGAATCCGCGGTGATCTTTGTAACGATAGCCTTCACCTTCTTATGATTATATCTTATCCTTGCCATCACTTTAATCGGCTTATCCAAACACTCGATCGAGATCCAGTTCATCCGCTCGGCGACAAGGCTCTTTTTCATCACTCCCGCCCTTGGTCCGACGATCAGGCGGTTCTTTTCGATGTCGATCCCCGTAACGTAGAGCGGCTCTTTATGAGCTATTCCCAGCCCGCGACGCTGGCCGATCGTGTAAAAGGGTATCCCCTTATGGCGGCCTAAGGCCTTCCCGTCTTTATCGACTGTCTCGCCGGCTTTGATCTCGACACCGGTCTTCTTCTTAATATACTCCGCGTACTTTAGGTCCTGTACAAAACATATATCCTGGCTCGAGACGGTGTTAAATGTTTTGAGCCGCATCCTCTTCGCAAGGGCCCTCACCTTCTCCTTCATCAGGCTGCCGAGCGGGAAGACGGCGCGTTTTAACTGCTCCTGCGACAGCCTGAAAAGAAAATAGGATTGGTCCTTCCGCTTGTCTTTACCTTCCTTTAATAAATATCTACCGGATTTTTTGTCTAAGTTTGCGTTCGCGTAATGGCCGGTGGCCACTGCCGATGCCCCAAGGCTCACGGCCTTTTCCAGGAGATGTCCGAATTTTATCTTCTCGTTACATACAACGCAGGGGTTCGGCGTATTCCCCTTTAAATATTCCTCACAGAAATAGTCGATCACCTCTCTCTTGAACTCTTCGCTGAAATCGACTACATAATAGGGTATGCCCAGGCCTTGAGCTACCGCCCTGGCCCTGGTTACGGCTTCGAGATTGCAGCAGCTCCTGCCGAAACTTGATCCGCACTCTTCTTTCGGCCACATCCTGAAGGTTACGCCGATCGTATCATATCCTTCTTTCTTAAGAAGGGCTGCGGCAAGAGACGAGTCAACTCCCCCGCTCATCGCCGCGACGATCCTCTTACTTTTTGGCCTTGCCATACTGCTCCTTAAATCCGCCTGCCATCCCGACTTTGAACTTATCTTTGTCTTCCATTATGATGAGCGCGTCCAATCCTTTCGCGTCCGCGACTTCAAGCCCGCGGTTGCCGAGCACGCACAACGCGGTCGCAAACATATCGGCGCTCGTCGCGTCACTAGCTACTACGGTCGCGCTCGCGACACCGTTATCGACCGGTCTTCCCGTCCTGGGGTCAATTATATGAGGGTAACGCCTGCCGTCCAGTATGAAATATTTTTCATAATCGCCGGCCGTATCGATAGCCCTGTCTTTCAATTGAAGCGCCGCGAAAACTTTCTTCTTATCCCTTGGGTGCTGGATGCCGACCCGCCAGGGCTCTGACTCGCTCTTCATTCCGAGGCAGTATGTATCCCCGCCGGAACTGACAAGCGCGTTGGCTACACCGCATTCTTTCAGGACATTGATGGCCCTGTCGGTGGCATATCCTTTTGCGACACCGCCGAAATCGAGCGCCATTCCGTCTTTCTGAAACGTGATGGTGAGATTTAACCTGTCGAGTATAATATACTGCGATCCGACCTTATCAAGCGCGGCCCCTATCTCTTCTTTGGACGGCAGGACCTTCTTCTTCCCCGCCTCACGCCAGAGGTCGGCAAGAGGTTTGACCGTTATATCAAACGCGCCCTCCATATTTTTACTGCACGCGGCCGAGCGTTCGATAAGACCGAAGACTTCTTCCGTCGTCTGGACAGGCTCACCCTCTCTTTTGTATCTGTTTATCCGTGACACTTCGCTGTCGTCTTTAAAAACGCTGAAGATGCTCTCTACGCGGGCAATTTCATTAAAGGCCTTGTCGGTAGCCAGCTGGATGGTTTCTGCATCCTGGCCGGCAAGTACCGGCGCCTGTATGCTGACGAACGTCCCCATCATCGGCCTCGTCTCCTCGATCATCCGCGCCGGCGTTTTCCGTGCGGCCGATACCGGACATATTGCAAAAGAGGTGATTAATAGTGCCGCGCAAAATTTGCGGGATTTTTTTGTCATTTAAGGTTGGCGAGAACTTTTTCGATATCGATATATTTTTCGACCATATCGACAATGATCTTGATCTTATGGGTATCCTGCGGCTTCAATTTTACGATCATGGAATTCACGCGGCTCGCTATTTTGTAAGTATCTTCTTTTGTGATCAACGCGGATATCCCGGACTTCTCGACCGCTTCAAGGCTCTTTCGCTTCGGCATCAGGCCGCCCGATAATATCATTCCGGAGATGCTGCAGCCTTTCTTGATCTTGCCGGCGTGCACCTTGCAGACAGTTTCAATCATATCGTCCCTGTCGCCCGGTATGATCATCAGTGAATTATTCTGTATAAATCCGATCGCATCCTTCACGTTCATAGCGCCTATCAGCACATTCTCGGCCGTCTTATCCAGGTTCTTTCCCACATATAAGGCTTCCAGTTTCAGCTCCTCCTTTATCTCGCGCATCGTGGGAATATCCAGGATCTTCTGGTATGGGAGCATTCCGAAGACGGCAAGCCCTTTCTGCTCCAGGCCTTTCCTGGCCAACCGGGAGATCCTGTCGTATTTCTCGGGAAGCACCTTGTTCACTATGACGCCCGCGAGGTTCACGCCCTCTTTGTCGAGAAGCGCCTTATTGAGCATGACTTCATCGATCGGCTTTCCGACGCCGCCGGAAGAGATGAGGATAATGTTCGTATCCAATAGACGCGCTACGGTCGCGTTTGACAGGCCGAAGACGCTTCCCACACCCGCATGGCCCGTGCCTTCGATTATCACAAGGTCGTTGTCTTTGGCGACATGCTCGAATGAATCTTTTATAAGTTTGGCGTAATCCTCGTCGGCGCCCTTTTCGATGAACCTCTCGGTGAATCCTTTGTCGATGGCGACCGGCGACATGTCCTTGATGTTGCACTTTATGCCGAAGACCTCTTCGATCAGGACCGAGTCCTCGTCGACCCTATAACCCTGCTCCATGAGGTAGCGCTGGCCTATCGGCTTGATGAATCCGATCCGCTCGAAGCGCTTCTTGAGGGCCGCTATGAGGCCGAGCGATACGGTCGTCTTGCCGTCATTCTGCTGCGTCGCGGCAATAAAAATCTTTTTAGCCATAATCACACATCCCCAAATTTAAAACTCGTTATCTTCGCACCAGCAGTTAAATAAATTTTCCGGGTCCTGCCGCTCCCTTGGCTTTTCTTTCTAGGGCGAGCATGGGGTTCACAATCGACATGTGTAACTCCACGGTGTGTCTGTATGCCCGCCAGGATTGCCTGCAACAGGATTAGTAAAGCCGGGGCGCGGGCTTACTATTATGCAATCCTAAACGGCGGGCACCCCCATCCCATGCTCGCCCCATAGCAGAAAAGCCTCAGGAGCGTCACCCGTAAAATTTCTCTAACCCGTTCTTCCCAAGAAATTTTTTCGTCTTCTTATAGCAGGCGAACTCTTGTGAATCACTCGATAAGCCGCAAAAGGCTTTTGTGAGCGGCCATTGAATTTTTTCGGCATCATGTATATTTGCGGTAAGTGTGCAAGGATTTACGTCGAGCGAATGCAGGAACTGACTGAGGACGCTGTTTGCTCAGTTTTGCGAAAAGCAAAACTAAACAGCGTCCGAAGGAATTCCTGCAAATGAGCGAGACGTAAACCGTAGCACACGGCGAAAAAATTCGGCCGTGAACAAAACCTTTTGCGGCAAGCGAAAGGCGGCCACAAAAGTAAACGCCTATCGCTGAAGACGAAAAATTTTAGAACTTTACGATCATCGCGCGGGGCGGGCAGGCTTTGACGCAGAGTTCGCAGGCTATACATTTTTCGGAATCGAATATGACCTTCATCGTCTTTTTATCTATGTAGAGCGCCTCCGTGGGGCATATGGAGATACAGGCGCCGCAATGAGTGCACCTCGCGTCATCACGCGTAACATCCTGGCTGAGCGGCTGGATTTTAACGCCGAGAGAGGTGAGGTATTTTACCCCCTCGGCGTAATTCTCCTTTTTGCCCTTAAGCTCCAGGACCATCAGGCCTTCTTCTTTAGGAGTGATCTTCGCCTGCAGGATGTTGAATATAAGGTCATACTCTTTGACAAGCTTATAGACTATCGGTTGGTCAAGCAGATTATGCGGAAATGTCAATACGATTCGTTTAGATACCATGTTTATACCCTCTCAATTTGTCATCATATTATACCAGTTTGATCTGCCCCCAGCTACCAAATTTATCGCCGGCTATGATCAGGACACCCTTGACTCCCTCGATAGATTTTGCGATTATTATCCCTTTTTCTATATCGCCCGGTCTCTTCACGGCGTTCCCCGCGGCCGTCGCGACCGCATCGGCAAGGGCTGTATTGTCCGATATTATGACAACAGCGTCGGCAAGTCCAAAACTCAAAGAATGGCTTACGGTGCCGCTCGACGTGCAGACGCCGATGCCGTTTTCGCATGCCTCGACTTCGATGGCAAGCTTTCCAGTAAAAGACGAATTTTCGCCTGCGTATATGCCGAGCGTCCTTGGCCTCGATGTCTTAATGAAAATATCCCCGCCGTTCTCGACTATGACCTGGTTTGTGAACGCGAGTAAGTCCCTGCCGACAAATTCCGCCATGGCGCCTGCTATGGCGGCCATCGGGCCGACGCGGGCAAGGCGGCCCGCCTCTGCCATAACCTTTACTATTTCCGGCGCGCGGCTTACGGCATTTAACGGTTCCAGCGTTGTGTAGAAATCGGGATATTTTTTTATATACCGCTCGATATCGCCTCTGTTAGTAAGGATCGATTCCCTCGCTTGAGCCTCCAGCTTCTTTTCCGCCAATATAAGGAGGTCCGTCTCCTTCTCCCTCACTTCGAAAGAGACGAGGTCGTCCGACTCAACCCATTTCCTGTATGTACGCGGTTTGAACATGGCTTAACAGATCCTCGGCAGTTGCTCTCCGGATAACATATCGACAAGCCGCTTCCCGCCCGCTATCGTATTTAGATATACCATCCCTCTGCATTCGGACATCACACGCCCTATAATCTTGGCATTCCTGCCTATTGGGTCTTTCCGCATTGCCTTTAACACCTTTAGCGCATCGGCCTTGGCGACAATAGCTAAAACCCTTCCCTCGCACGCCAGATAGAGCGGATCGAAGCCGAGTATTTCGCATGCCTCTTTAACACCGCTTCTTACAGGAATCTCTTTTTCGTCTATCGAAATGCCGAAATTACGCCCTTTTGCTATCTCATTCAGAGTCGTTGCCACGCCGCCCCTCGTCGGGTCTCTCATGAACCTTATCTTACCCGAAGCCTCGAGCATTATATGGATAATATTATTCAAAGGCGCTGAATCGCTTTTGATATTCGTTGCGAACTTCATGCCTTCTCTTTTCGACAACACGCTTACGGCATGATCTCCTATCGGGCCGCTTATCATGACCAGGTCGCCGGCTTTTATCTCGTCGATAGAAAGCCTGTCGTAATAAACTTCGCCGATACCGCTTGTGTTGATAAAGATCCGGTCGCAGGAACCTTTTTCGACGACCTTCGTGTCGCCGGTGACGATATAAACGCCTGATTTTTTAGCGGCGAGGGCAACCGACGCGGTTATCTTCCGAAGAAGTTTCTTGTCAAAACCTTCTTCGATTATAATGGCCAGCGATATATATAACGGTTTCGCGCCGCAAACGGAGAGGTCATTCACCGTCCCGTAAACGGCCAGGCTTCCTATGTCGCCGCCCGGAAAAAATACCGGTTTCACGACATACGAATCGGTCGTAAAGGCGATCTTCTTACCGCAGATACTTAATATGGCGGAATCTTTCTTCTGGCTTAAGATTTTATTATCGAACTCTTTCATAAAAAGAGAATCTATCAACTGATGCATCAATGTCCCGCCGCCTCCGTACGATAGGGTTATCCTGGCCATAAAATTATTAGTCCCGGCTTAAGATGTTACTCTTTTTCATATATTTGACAAGTTCTTCCGCCACGATCTTATGACCCGATTCGCTCCAATGACACTTATCGGCAACCTTTGTAACAATACCGCATTGCTCGAACCTATCAAGAGCTTGCGGTATTCCATCGATAAGCTCTATATTATTAAGCTGTGATATGTGCTTGAATGTCTCATAATACGGAGATGCGCTATCGCTTGAGAAAGCCAATATTTTTATATTTCTGCACTTGTCTCTAACCATTCTCATTAATCTGCTTGTTATTATTTCGGAACGTCTAAACGCGGCATTCCTGCTGCCCTCCAAGACAATGATTTG
>JAPLMI010000094.1 GCA_026387115.1 Candidatus Omnitrophota bacterium
TGTTGCGCGCGAGTGTCAGCGTGTCTATAAGTTCGTCCGCGTTATCGGTCGCTATTTTCATGGCGAGCATCCTTGCGGAGTGTTCTGCGGTGAACGCGTCCATGATGATCGTATTCATCTTTGAGGCCAGATATCGCGGCATCACATCATTCAGGATCTTTTGGGCGTCCGGTTCGAGTATATAGTATGTCCTCTTCCCCTCCTCGAAGTCGACCCCTAGAAATTTTTCTACGACAGGGTTATGCCTTAAATTGGCGCTGAAATGCGTGTAGGCGATATAGACCTCGTCCGCCTCTTCCGATAAGAAGATCGACGTCAATTCGCTCACAAGCTCTTGCGAGATCTTTACGGAGTAGCGGCCGAACAGGCCTATACGCGACCTTGTGACCGGATATCCCTTATTTTTAAAATGAGCGAAGACCTGTCTGCCCACGGCGATCAACCTGACGTTTTCCCTGTCGCGATCGCCAAGGAATGCCTCGGTCCGCTTGATTATGTTGTTATTATATGCGCCGCAAAGCCCCGTGTCCGAAGCTATTATGCATACGGCGATATTTTTAATCCGCTCTCTCTTTTTGATTAAGGGATTTTCAGGCATTGTTATGTCCGATAAGAACCTTTTCAATACCGCTTCGAGGCTTGCGGAATACGAGCGCGCGGCGTAAAAGGAGTTCTTTATGCGGTTCAATTTTGCCGCGGATATCGTCTCCATTGCCCGCGTTATCTTTCTGGTGTTTTCTATGCTCCTTATCCTAGACTTGATCTGCCTTAAGTTCTGGATCATTTGATGCCCCGCATAGCGATCTCTTTCTTGAAAGCCGTGATGGCGTCGTCAAGTTTGATCTTGAGGGTGCTCGATATCTCGCCCTTCTTTTCTATCTCGAACCCGATCTCCTGGTAATTGTCGTCCATATATTTGTAGAATAACGGCTCCAGTTTCCGTATCGATTCTACCGGAATATCGTCCATGAAACCGTTTACGCCGGCGTATATCAGCATGACCTGTTTCGACATGAGTAGGGGCGCGTATTGGCCCTGTTTCAGTATCTCCACCATGCGCTCGCCTCTGTGTATCTGAGATTGGGTAGTCTTATCGAGCTCGGCGCCGAATTGCGTGAAGGTCAGGAGCTCACGGTACTGCGCCAGGTCGAGCCTCAGGCGTCCTGCCACCTGCTTCATCGCCTTCGTCTGGGCGGCCCCGCCGACCCTCGAAACCGAGAGCCCAACGTTCACCGCGGGCCGCACCCCGGCGTAGAAGAGGTCAGTCTCAAGATATATTTGTCCGTCGGTGATCGAGATGACGTTCGTGGGTATGTAGCTTGTTATGTCGCCTGCCTGAGTCTCTATTATAGGAAGGGCTGTAAGGGACCCGCCGCCTAGCTTGTCCGACAACTTCGCCGCGCGTTCTAACAATCTCGAGTGAAGGTAGAATACATCGCCAGGATACGCTTCTCTTCCCGGAGGCCTTCGCAGTAATAGCGATAATTGCCTGTAGGCCTGCGCATGCTTTGATAGGTCGTCATATATTACCAATGCGTGCTTGCCCGCATACATGAACTCTTCGGCTATGGCGCATCCCGCGTACGGGACGAGAAACTGCAGCGACGCGGATGCCCGGGACGACGCGCTCACTATTACCGTATAGTCCATCGCGCCGTATTTTTGCAGGACCTCCGAAACGGATACTATATTGGACATCTTTTGTCCTATCGCGACATAGACGCAGTATACGTCTTTACCTTTCTGGTTGATTATCGTATCGATCGCGATGGCCGTTTTTCCCGTCTGCCTGTCGGCTATTATGAGCTCGCGCTGTCCCCGGCCGATCGGGATCATGGAATCTATCGCCTTGATTCCCGTCTGGAGCGGCTCCTTGACAGGTTGGCGTTCCACGACGTTGGGCGCCTTGAATTCGACCGGCCGGTAAATGTTGGTGGCGATCGGCCCTTTGCCGTCGATCGGCCGTCCCAGGGGGTTTATTACCCGGCCCAATAGCTCCGCACCCACCGGGATCTGCGCAATCTTCCCGGTCCTCTTTACGGTATCGCCTTCCTTTATCGTCTTCTCGTCGCCGAATATGACGATACCTACGTTGTCTTCCTCCAGGTTGAAGACTATGCCCGTGATGTTATTCGCGAATTGGACAAGCTCTCCCACCATCACGTCGTCGAGGCCGTAGACGAGGGCGATGCCGTCCCCTACCCGCAGAACCGTTCCCACGGACTCGACCCTCAGCCTCGTCCTGTATTTTTCGAGCTCTTTCTTGATTATAGCAGTTACTTCTTCGGGCCTAATTTCCATGATGCTCCACTTTAGATAAGATGAGTTTTTGCCTGAGGTCTTCGAGCCGTTTCTTTACGGATCCGTCGATTATCATATTACCGACCTCGACCGAAACGCCCCCCAACAGCCCCGGGTCGAGCTCGACGTAAAGATGGAGCTTCTTCTCCAGTTTACTCTCCAGCACATTTTTAAGCCTCTCTATAACCTCGGTCTCCAGGGGGTAACTTGTTTTTAATAAAGCGTCCTGCTCTACGCCGTGAGAATAATTGATCCTCGCGTATTCGGCTATATCGAGAAGGAGCCGAATCCTTCCCTTCTCCAATAAGAGTTTCAGGAAATTCCGGAGTTCTTCGGAAAAATTTTTGCCCAGCACCTTTTCAATGATATCGAATTTCTCTTTCGTTGTGATCTCAAGTGATTCCATAAATTCCCTGAAATCGGGGTTATCTTCAAAGACGCGCCGCGCGCCCGATAATTCCCCCAGCCCTTTTTCATAACCGATCGTTTCCGCGCAATAACCGAGAAAGGCGTCCGCGTAACGTTTTGCGACTATCTCGTTTTTGATCATCGGCGCTCTAGCTTATTTATGAATCCTTCAACCAGTTTTCTGTCGCCGGCCTCCGACAACTTCTCCTCTATCACCTTCTCCGCGGCCTCTATGGCGATGTCCACAATCTTATTTTTCAGCCTCTCTTCGGCTTTCGCGGCCTCGACCTTGATGTTTTCCCGGGTTTTTTCGAAAAGCCTTTCGGCGTCTTCCTGCGCCTTCTCCCTCACCTCCTGGGCGGCCTTCTTACCTTCGATTATGGCGGACTGGATTTTTTCGCGGGCCTCTTCCTCGATCCGCGCGATCCTTCCATCGTAGCCGCTCTTCAGTTTCTCAACATCCGCTTTCGCGGTCTCTATCGCCTTCAGCTCCGATGCGATGCGCTCTTTTCGCGCATCGAGGAGCTTTAGGAACCTGTTCCAGAGAAAGACGCGCAGGACTGCCAGGAGGAGAAGAAAACATACCCCCTGGGCAATTATCTCATTGGCGCTTAGGAGCTTGAGTAATTCCATTAGTTTTGGTGCTTTTTTATATCTTTCCGGAGATGCCGAATACGAATAGAAGCGCGTAGATCGTCAGCGCCTCTATGAACGCGCATCCCGTCGCCATATTGATCAATATCTTCGTTGCCGCTTCCGGCTGCCTGCCGGTCGCTTCCATTGCTGCGGCGACCGCCTTCCCGAGCGCTATTGCCGAGCCGAAAGCCGCTATGCCGAGGCCTAGCGGCAGGCCGAAGGCAAGCGCTGTTCTATAATCCATTTTACACCTCCAATTTTACGAAGTAAAATTGATCCTGAGAACGCGACGAACAGGAGCGTTCGAAGGACCTCACTCAAGCTTCCTCATGCGACAGCGCAAGAGCGAAGTATATCGTCGTTAGAAGGCAAAAGACGACGGCCTGTACTATTGAAGCCAGGATTATTATAAAGAAATTGAAAAATAATAACGGCACGCCCTTCAACCCGAATCCCGCGAGGACGGCTATCAGCATATCGTCCCCCCAGATGTTTGATCTTAGACGAAGAGATAAGCTTATGGGCCTGACCAACTGTGAAACTATGTTGATGATCAGGAGCATCAAGGGAATGAATACCGAAAACGCTACTATGCCCCGCGGTTTGTCGAGAAGATAATCGATGTATCCTAACAGCCCCCGCTCCCTCACTGCGGCATACTGCACATAGATGAAGACGCATATCGCAAGCGCGAGCGTCGTCGACCAGCTTGTGGTCGGGGCCTTCATGAGCGGGATAAGCCCTGACAGGTTCATGATGAGAATATACAGGAAGAGCGTCCCTATAAAGGGAGTATATCTTCTTCCGGCAGGGCCTATGATGCCGCATACAAAATCGTCGATGCCGCCGACGAATATTTCAAAAGCGGCCTGGAGCCTTGCGGGGACGAGTCTTGTCCTGCGGGATGCCGAATACGCTACAGCCGATATGGCCAGGATGATTACGAGCGAGAATATCGGGTTTTCCCATGTCTTAAGGAATTCGGCAATACGCGTGCCCTTAAAGATTTTTTCCAGCACCGTTACGGCATTGGGAAGTTCGGGAACCCCTTTTTGCATTTAAAATTCCTTATCTGTCTTTATCGCGATCCTGATAATCCTGACGGTCTCTCTGGCGCTCGCCGCGAATCCCACGGCCGCAAAGATATAAGATATATACTGCGGTAAGCCGAATCTTTTTATCAGGTACTCGCCTGCCAGATAACCGGCTATCGGGCCTGCTGCCAGGACGAACGGTATAAAGGATAATAACCCGCCCATCCTAATCCATTTATATATCTCTTGCTTCAATTTGTCAAGCCTTTCGCGGCCTTTAGTATGGTTCTGGCGATGTTACGCGCCGACGATACAACGCTCTTTGACGCAGGTCTAAACCCGAATTCGATCGATTTGGGCTGTATGCCTATCATGGTTATGCGGCATTTAAAAGACTTTAGAAAATAGTCGGCCAGTATCTTTGCGGGCATCGTATGCGTAGAGAAGGTCACGCCGAAGCCTTGCCCCGCGGGGTCGATTAATATGGCCTCGCCCGGCTTCCTGTTCATTTCGAGAGCGTCCACTATGAGAATGTCCGACGGCTTGAATTTTTTTATAACGCCCGTCAGGTTTTCCGGCGCCGTCCCGCCTATAAATATTTTCAAGGGAACCCGGCGAGCC
>JAPLMI010000024.1 GCA_026387115.1 Candidatus Omnitrophota bacterium
CCTCTCAGGATTCAAACGCCAAAGAATGGGTCGCTAAGAACGTCTTTTCCGAGACGGTCTTAAAAGCCACGCCTGACGCAAAGATCAATAAAGGCGGCAGCAGACCCAGAACACGCTAGGCGATTTTTCTTTGACTCCCGCCTTATGTTAATGTTAAAATACCATGATATTATACGGAGATAATATGATAGAGAGATATTCGCTTCCCAGAATGACCGCGATCTGGAGCGAGGAAAACCGCTTTAGGAAGATGCTCGACGTCGAGATCTTCGCATGCGAAGCATTAGCCAAGCTCGGTAAAATTCCCAAACCCTCCTTATTCCAGATCCGGAAGCGCGCCCGGTTCGATGTAGCGAGAATAAAAGAGATAGAGCGCGAGACCGACCACGATGTAATCGCATTCATCAAAAACATTTCCGAAAATATCGGCGAGGATGCCAAATACGTCCACATGGGGCTTACCTCGAGCGACGTCCTCGATACCGCGCTCTCCGTCCAGATGCAGGGCGCCTGCGACATCCTGATAGACGATGTGAAGAAGCTCATGAGGATACTGGCGCGCAAGGCCCGCCGGCACAAGAAGACATTGATGATCGGCCGCACGCATTCCGTCCACGCTGAGCCGATGACGTTCGGGCTCAAGATGGCGCTGTATTACGACGAGACGAGGCGCAATCTCGAAAGATTAAAGAGGGCGCGCGAGATCATTTCGGTCGGTAAGATCTCCGGCGCGGTCGGGACATACGCGAACATCGACCCGTTCGTCGAGGCGTATACCTGCAAGAAGCTCGGATTGAAGGCCGCGCGCATATCGACTCAGATATTGCAGCGCGACCGTCACGCGGAATTCCTGACAGCCATCGCCATCACCGGCACCTCGCTCGAAAAGTTCGCGACCGAGTTCAGGAACCTCCAGCATACCGAGATCGGAGAGGTCGAGGAATATTTCTCCGCGACGCAGAAAGGCTCGAGCGCTATGCCGCACAAGAAAAATCCCATTATGTGCGAGCGCATAGCGGGGCTTGCGCGAATATTGCGGGCAAACTCCATGGCCGCGATGGAAGATATAGTATTGTGGCATGAGCGCGATATTTCACATTCTTCCGTCGAGAGGGTGATATTGCCGGATTCGACGATACTCCTGGATTACATGTTGAACAAATTCATGGATCTCGTGGGCCATCTTGTTGTGAATGAAGACAGGATGGCCCAGAACCTGGATAAATCGGGAGGCGTAGTATTTTCCGGAAGGCTATTGCTGGAGCTCATCAATAAAGGCCTTTCGCGCAATGAGGCGTACGACAAGGTCCAGGTAGTCGCCTTTGTCGCTAAAAAGGATAATATAGGATTCAGGGAAGCGCTTGTTTCGGACGACGGCATCCGGTCGATCCTTAATGAGCAGGAGATAGAGGACATTTTTGATTTCAGGTATCATCTTAAGAATGTGGACAGGATTTTTAGAAAAGTGGGGATATAACTATGCAGAAACTGAAGCAAATCTACGAAGGAAAGGCGAAGAAACTATACGAAACGGAGGACGCGGATCTGTTGATCCAGGAGTTCAAAGACGACGCGACGGCATTTGACGCGACGAAGCGCGGCACTATTCTGAACAAGGGAATCATAAATAATAAATTATCCGAGAAGATATTCACCCTTCTGACGAAGAAAGGGATTCCGACGCACTTTGTAAAACGCCTGAATGACCGCGACATGCTTATTAAAAAAGTCCAGATCGTCCCGGTCGAGGTTACGATACGAAATATCGTCGCCGGCGGCATGGCGAAGCTTCTGGGACTGGAGGAAGGGATAGTCCTGAAGGAACCGGTTCTCGAGTACCACTATAAGGAAGACAAACTTCACGATCCGCTGATAAACGACTACCACATAAGGGCGCTGGGCATCGCGACCGATAAAGAGCTCGATACGATCAAGAAATATTCCTTTATGGTGAACGAGGCGCTGAAGAGCTTCTTCGATTCGAAGGGGCTGATCCTGGTAGATTTCAAACTCGAATTTGGGCGATGCAAGAATAAGATCATACTGGCCGACGAGATCTCTCCGGACACATGCCGGCTTTGGGACAAGAAGACGAAGGAGAAGCTCGACAAGGATAGGTTCCGCCGCGACCTCGGCAACGTCGAAGAGGCGTATCAAGAAGTTCTTCGCAGAGTGATGGAGTAGAAAACAGGGACGTTTTCAAAATTAGCTTCAGATGTGTCCCCTGCGCAAAAGGCGAGGGACAGGTCTAATCTTAGAAATGAAAACGTCCCTGAAATCCTGAAATCTGAGGATAAATGAAAAAGGTTACCTACAAATCCGCAGGGGTGGACATCGATAAGGCGAATTCGCTTGTTAAGGATTATAAGCGTTTTGCCGCGTCCACAAAGATATCGGGCGTCATAAGCGATGTCGGGAGTTTCGGCGCGCTCTTTCGCCCCAATTTCAGGAAATTCAAAGACCCGATTCTCGTCTCGTCCACCGACGGTGTCGGGACAAAACTTAAGATAGCGTTCCTCGTTGATAAGCATGACACCGTGGGAATCGACCTCGTCGCTATGAGCGCGAATGACATACTCTGCTCAGGCGCTGAAGGGCTCTTTTTCCTGGATTATATCTCGACCGGTAAGATCAAATCTTACGTCCTGAAGGAGGTCGTTAAGGGTATTGCTGACGGCTGCCGCGAAGCCGGTTACGCGCTCGTCGGCGGCGAGACGGCCGAGATGCCCGGACTCTATAACGCGGGAGAATACGACCTTGCAGGTTTCGGGGTCGGGATCATCGATATGGCCGAAATCATCGACGGAAGAGGCATCAGAAAAGGAGATCTCCTCCTGGGCCTTGAATCGAACGGGCTGCATTCAAACGGATATTCACTGGTCAGAAAAGTATTTACCGAAAAGGAATTGAAAGCATATTCTAAGGAACTGCTTATACCGACCCGCCTTTACGCTAAGCCGGTTCTTGCCTTAAAGAAGAAAGTTAAGATCAAAGGCATAGCGAATATCACCGGCGGCGCTTTCTATGACAAGATCCCGAGGATCGTCCCCGGCGGCATGGCGATAGAGATATACAAGGACT
>JAPLMI010000062.1 GCA_026387115.1 Candidatus Omnitrophota bacterium
TCCAGCGCCTTGTGTTTCGAGAGTTTTATACCCAATACCGCCTCTCTGAAACTGCCTTCGGCGTTTTTTTATTCTCTCGGCTATCTCGAGCTCTTCGCTCCTTGTTAACAGCGGGATCTGGCCCATCTGCTTCAGATACATCTTGACCGGGTCGTCTATATGGGCAAGTTTTACGACCTCTTCTTTTTCCGGCTCCTCTTTCTTCTCCTCTTGAGCTCTATCCTCTTCCGGCTCCTGGCTTTCCTTGGCCAGATCTTCTTCGTTGTCCACCAGTTTTATATTCTCTTCGCCAAGTATTCCCAGGATCTCGTCTATCTCCTCGGACGAGACTATCTCTACGGGAAGGATATTATTCACCTCTTCGAACGTAAGATGCCCCTTCTCCTTACCCAGCGCTATCAGCTCGGACAATCCCTTCAATCTCTTTCTGCCGGACGGCCCTTCTTTGTCCGAAGCGGCGGTTACAGGCTTCAAGGCCGTCCGCATTTTGGGTTTTTTGAACAGGAGCCTTCGCGCCTTGCGAATAATACGCCTGTGCAAGGCCCTTCTTTTTTTGGATCTTTTATGTCTATTCTTCATAGGGATTTCACGTTTTATTTATCTTTACGAGATCGTTATATTCGGAAACGAGCGCCTTCATCCTGTCTTCATCCTTCTGGTTATGCGCTGCCCTTATCGCCTCCTGAAGCATATTAAGCCGTTCCCGCAGATTATCCTTCTTGATTCTGGAAATACAGTCGGCCATCGTCTTATCCTTGTCTTTTACGATCTCCAGAATACCGACCGCCTCTGATATCAGATTCGCCGCTTCCGCGCTGCCGGACGTCTGGCTTATAAGACGGGCGGGCGAAATCTGTCTATTATCTTTGTTTAAAGTAAATATTAATTTGACAAGCTCCCTCACGGAAGAATTCCTGAATTCGTCGGGCGCGATTTCAGCGAATGCCTTTCCCGCGAGGCTTCCTCCTTCCAGCAGGAGCGCCAGCACTATCAGCTCGGCGCTATTTTTATCGATCCGCGCCTCGGCTGTATCCGGAACATAGCGGCGTTCGCTGTAACCTGTCTTCACCTTCTTCAGCTCTATCTTAAGCGCCTCTTCGTCAACCGAAAGCCTGTCCGAGAGCTTTTTTATCAATGTAGATTTCAGGACAGCGTTATTTATCCTGGAGAGCGTCGGCAGCATCTCGCCTGCGATCGCCGTCTTGCCGTTCGACGTATTGATGCTGAAGCGTTTCGTAAGTTTATCGATTTTGTAATCGAAAAGGTTCTTGCTCGATTTTACCAGTTTCAGAAAATCATCGGCGCCGAATTTCCTTATATAACCGTCGGGATCTAATCCGGCCGGAAGTTCCGCGATATAGACATTTACGTCCTCGCTTATGCACAGGTCCAGGTTCCTTAAAGAAGCCGCCTCTCCGGCCTCATCCGGATCATAGACCATTATAACGGTATTGGCGAAACGCTTTAAGAGCGTTATCTGGTCTACCGTGAGCGCCGTTCCCAGTGTCGCGATTATATTCTTTATCCCCGCCTGATACGGGATGATAAAATCCAGGTATCCTTCGACTACTAACGCGTATCCCTCTTTTTTGATCGCGGCGCAGCTTACGTCGAGCCCGTATAAGTTCCTGCCCTTGGAATAGATGGCCGTCTCGGGCGAATTTATATATTTGGGAAGGCTCGAATCAAGGACCCTTGCGCCGAAACCGAGCGTCCTATTCTTCAGGTCCGTAATCGGAAATATAACTCTATTTCTGAATCTATCGTAATGGCCGCCCTTGTCGTTCGATATGACAAGCCCCGCCTTTTCCAAAACCTGGCTTGTCGCGGATCTGGTCTTAAAGAAATTTAAAAGGCCTTCCCACTGGTCAGGGGCATAACCTATCTTGAAAGTATGCGCGGCCTCATCCCCGATACCCCTCGAAGTTAAATAGTCTCTGGCCGTCTTATTATTCGCAAGGCACGATTGAAAAAACTGGCACGCCAGTTCGTTTATCTTATAAAGCTGGCTCGTGAAAGAATTCTCTTCATCCTTTCGGCCCGCGCCTCTTGGAAGCACGACCCCTGTTTTCTTGGCGAGCATCTCGATGACTTCCGGAAACTGCAGGTTCTCGTACTTCATCAAAAACGAGAAGACGTTGCCGCCGGCGCCGCATCCGAAGCAGTGGTATATCTGCTTATCGGGGCTCACTATGAAAGACGGCGTCTTCTCATGGTGAAACGGACATGTCGTCTTGTAGTTCCTGCCGACCTTCTTAAGGGGTATATAGGCCGAAATTATCTCTACTATGTCCGACTTTTCCTGAATCTTGTCTATGATATTATCCGGTATCGCCACTTATCTTCTGACCCTGATGAAACCAGAACAGGCAACTACATTTAACTTCTCTACCTTCTCGATCCCGTCCAGTAAAAGATTTAAGCCCAGCGTGTCACTAGCGATATGTCCCGCTATTACGACATTCATTCCCTCGTCCTTGGCGCGCTTAAAATGATCTTCGCCGAGATGCATCGCCACTATCGTGCCGACGCCTGCCTGCGAAAGCCTGCCGAACACCTTCTTCGAGCCTTCTGTCCCGCCGGTCATATCGACAAACACCTTGCCCGCGTCTTTATTCGGTTCGCCGATCAATATCCTCGGCCCTGCGTTCTTCCTGAGGCCGTCGGCATATTCCGGTATCGCCTTCAGAATGCTTACGACTTGCGACAACTTTTTCGGTTTCTTCCTGTCGAAGATCCTCTGCAGGTAGCTCGCGACATGGTTGTCGGCGGGGGTATGGATGCACATGTAAGGTATATCGAGAAGCCTTGCGATGTCCACACTCCTCGTATGATTGGCCGGCGCAACCGCCCTTCCCACTTCCTCTATTCTCTCTTTGAGAAGCCTCTGGGCGACTTCCGCCGGAATCCCGAGTTTCCTTAAGCACGCCTCCTGCAGGTGCATAACGTCATAAAAACGCGCCCATGCCACGCCCTCCGGGTGGTGGGCCATGACGAGATCTATCTGGTCAGGCTCGCGTTCATTGAGCCTGGCGGCAGTCAATATCTCCGGGCCCTCCATGTCTATACCGACTATGATGGCCCGTATATCCGCGTCCAAATCTCCGTAAAGGATCCTGGTATCCGCGTAGGGGTTGGTAAGCCGTTCTTTATCGAAGGCCCGCCTGTCGGCGCCTTTCGATTTGCGGAATTCCTTCCGGGCCCGCGTCAACTCCTCATTTATTTCGCGCCTGGTGCGGGGGTCTTTCTCAATACCTTTCCTGATAGCCAGTTTATAGATATCGATCAGCTTCATATTTCAGTTCTCCTTTTAAAATCGGAATTACACTCTTACGGCAGGATAGATACGCTTATTTCTTTACAAAAGGCTTTTCCCAGTCGGGGATCTCTTTGACCTCTTTCCTGGCTTTCGTCTCACGAGTATTATCTTCTATGATATCCCTGACCACGTATTCGACATTGAAGGAGGCGTCGTCTATCTTTATAAACGGCAAAACCCGCGAGACTTTCGCGTATATACTCGGGCCTATTTTTAAAAAATACATCCCGATAAACGATCTGTCACCTATAGACCACTTAAGATAGGGCAGGGGTAAAAGCGCCAGCATTATCAGTATCGCACTTGTGATCATCGACGCCTTAATCGCGCCTGCCAGAAGTCCTCCAAACTTCTCTATAAAAGGGTGCCAGGTTACATTGATAATCTTGTCAAAAACGAGCCTGAGGAGCTTGAATACAAAGATAACCGCGACAAATAGCGTAACGAAGCTCAAGGCTTCCAGAATGGCGACCGCTACACCTCCTATATTTTGAGACATAATAAAAGCTATTTTCTTATAATAGGCAAGCGACAAAATGAGGCTTGAAAAGGCGCCTAGCAGGGGGAATATTTCGTGGCTTAAACCATCCTGAAAAGCGACGTAAATCGTTCTCATCATTATAATTACGACTAAAATGTCGACCCAATTCAACTTGTTAACGATATCCATAAGATAGGCCCTGGTAAAAGGAAATGAAGTATATCATATAATTATAGGATTGTCAAGGCGGGCGGGCATAAAAAACGGGCATAAAAAAAAGAGGTTCTTATTGAAATATTACCTCCTTTTAATAAGAACCCCTTCAACCACTCTTAGGCGTGGTTGAGCCTGGATTTGAGAAACCTGGATTCGAATACCGACATCCCGTGGTTAATTTCGTTATAAAGCTTTTTCGCCTTTCTATAGGCCATGTATCTGACGATCTTCCTGCCGAATACATTATAGAGGCGCCTCGTCGACGCGTATGGCATATACCCCTCCTTTAGCCGATTTATTACGTTAAGGCCGGTTTTGTAAAACAGACCTTGAACGAATGCAAAAATCCTATAGTGTATATTCGGCTATTTACTACTGCATAGAACATTCCGCATATCTTGCACATCACCTTATCCTCGCCGAATCGGTCGTTATGTTCTTTCATGATGTGGAATTGCCTCTTGGCCACATTGGCGGTTTTCCCCTGCGAATCAAGCCACCGCTCAAGGTCCCCATCGCCTTCCAATTCCCTTATGTCTTTAATTAAATAAAAACATCTCCTCTCAGTCTTTGCGGTCACGCCGTCCTTCTCAAAGACTTCCTTCAGGAAGATATCCTTCTTCCTTGATGATACCGAGGTCAGGTCTTTAAACAGGACTTCTCTCATGATAAACCTCTCAATTCCATACTTTTTAAAATTTTTTAATTACTTGTGAAAAAAAATACCCCTCCACCCTTACATATCAAGTATACCTGATGAAATTATGAGCGTCAAGGAACTAAATCTGACTTTTTGAAATACTAACCTAGCCTAGAAATAAGGATTCTGATGATAATCTGTAAAATAAAATTGGTGTAAAGCGCGGCCACTATGTCATCGAACATGATGCCTGATGAGCCGGTAAGGCGCTCCATCCTCCTGGCCGGCCACGGCTTTAAAATATCGAGTACCCTGAAGAGCAGGAAACCCAAAATAACCGCAAAGAGGCTATATGGCACGAAGAAAAGGGATATGAGCATTCCGCAGGCCTCATCTATCACGATCATTCCGGCGTCTTTTCTTTTGTAGATCTTTTCCGCTTCGCCCGCGAAGAGCACGCCCAGAAAAAATAGGAAGAGTATCGAAAACGCGTAAAGAATTTCATTGTTCCTTACGAGAAAATATACCACCAGCCCGCCGAGAGAGCCTATCGTCCCGGGCATGAATGGCGAGTGCCCCAGATAGAAAAAACTTGTTATGAATTTAATCCGTCTTCGCATTGGAATACACCTCCTTATTCCTTATAAGATAGGAGACCCCGCTCGAAAGCGTAAAAGCCACGGTCGCAAACATCACAAGGAATATGATATCCCTGTAGAACACCTCAACGGAACTGTTCCAGAATCCGAAATATTTTGCCCCGCCCTCTTTGAATATAATGAATAGCAGTATAAAGAATATCGCAAGCATCTGCCACGCCGTCTTATGTTTGCCGCCGCGGCTCGCGGTCACGACCCGGCCCTTGGTAAGCGCTAACAACCTCAGTCCTGTAACTACTATCTCCCTAAATATGATCGCGACTACCATCCATCCCGGTATAATCCCCATCTCGACGAACGCAAGCAATGCCGACAGCACCAGAATCTTGTCGGCTATCGGGTCCATGAGTTTGCCGAAATCTGTTATCTGATTGGTCCTCTTCGCCAGGAATCCGTCGAGGAGGTCGGTGAGGGACGCGAGAAGAAAAATAAATAACGCTATGATTTTAGATGTAAGGCCTTTTGAGTATAAGAAAAGGACGAACGCGACGGCAAGGATTATCCTCGATACGGTAAGCTTATTGGGTAGGTTCACTTCACACCTTCTCGCCTATCAGATCGTATTCCAACGAATCCGTTATCTTCACGCGATAAAATTCGCCCGCTTTTATGCCGTTCCCGGAGACGCGTACCGCGCCGTCGATCTCCGGCGCGTCGCCCTGGGTGCGGCCGATGAATTCGGTTTTCGGTTCTCGGTTCTCGGTTTTCGTGTCGATAAGGACATCCAAGGTTTTGCCGAGAAAAGAGCGGTTTATTTCTGAAGAGATCGACCGTTGCAGCCGCATAACCTCATCATACCTCTCCGCCTTTACCTTTTGAGGCACCTGCCTTCCGAACCGCGCTGCCCGCGCGCCTTCCTCTCTCGAATACATAAACGCGCCGAGCCGTTCGAACCTCGTGTCGCGCACAAAATCCAGAAGCTCTTTAAAATCTTTGTCGGTTTCGCCGGGAAAACCGGCTATTAATGATGTCCTTAATATAACGCCGGGAATTTCTCTCCTCAACTCGCCTATCAGTTTTTCTATTTCAATTCTGGTTGTGGGCCTGTTCATTCTCTTCAAGACGGTATCCGATATGTGCTGGATCGGAAGATCGAGATATTTACAGATCTTATCTTCATCGCGGAGGGCGCGGATCAGTTCTTTGGTGTAGTGCGCGGGGTGCGTGTATAGGATTCTCACCCATCTGACATTGTTTCTCACGCGGCAGATCTCGCGTAAAAGTCCGGCGAATATTATCTTACCGTATCTATCGATCCCGAACCGGGTCGTATCCTGCCCGATGATATCGATCTCTCTCAAGGAGTTGGATGCGGAAATGTTCTGGACCTCTTTTACGACGGACGGGATGGATCGGCTGCGGAACTTGCCGCGAAGTTTCGATATTATGCAATAACTGCAAAAATTACTGCATCCTTCGGATATCTTGACGTAAGCGTAATGGCGCGGCGTGAGCCGGAACCTCGGGTCCTTCTCATCGTAGAGGTAGTTTAGAGAACGCGATATGAAGGATCGGCGGCCGGCGCCGGAGGAGGCGTTTTTCAAGAGGCCGGCAAGTTTCGGGAAATCGCTCGTTCCGACCAGAAGGTCCGCCTCTTTCAGTTCTTTGGCAAGCTTATTCTTGTACAGCTGCGGCAGGCACCCGCAGACTACAAGGCGCTTTATCAATCCTATTTTTTTGAGGCGGGCAGCCTCCATTATTTTATCGACGGATTCGGCCCTGGCAGATTCGATGAAGGCGCATGTATTTATCACGCACACGTCGACGCCGTCTTCAGGCTCGCGGATTTTGAATCCGGATTTTTTCAAAGAGCCGGCGATGATTTCTGAATCGAGGAGGTTACGGGGACAGCCCAAACTTATGATCCCGGCTTTAAGCATATTAGCTACTTTATTCTGACGCCGGACCTCGTGATCTCCAGATTTTTTATGGCGCCCTTACAGGGAGATCCCAGGTTTTTACCATTCAGGATAAGTTCTATCGCTTCGGCTTTTGCGACTTGGATACTTATGTAATCGTTTGCCGTTATCGATTCGACGGCGCCTTTCTGCATGAATCTCTTGAATAATATGACTCCGTCTTTTTTTAATTGAAGCATCACGGGGCGTTTTACCCTGATTACGAGGCCAAGCGGCGTGGATTTCGGGATTTCTTTTATCGCGATATCAACTTTGGACGCGGTTTTATTCCGGGGCGGTTTAAGGGTTTTGGATGCGGCAAACGGCCTGGAAAATTTCGGGGATTTAAATATAGCTGCGGCTTTCCTGACTAAAAATACGGCCACGAATAATATCAGCGCGATTATTAAAACTTTTTTCAAACGCAATAAAAAATTGACCGGCCTCGCTGCGGACCTCGGCCCTATCCTCGTCAGGTTCAAATTCGGTTTATTCGGCTCGGGATGTATG
>JAPLMI010000090.1 GCA_026387115.1 Candidatus Omnitrophota bacterium
TCTTCTCCGCCGTGCACAACTCTGTGGCCGATGCCGCCTATATCATGCTTTGACGATATGACGCCATACCGCTTGCTCATCAATATTTCGACTATTATGTCTATGGCGGCGTGGTGGTCGTGGCAGAGGACTCTCTGGTGCAAAGACGAATGATCGTCCTTCTCGTGCTTCAGGCTCGAATCGGCTTGGCCTATCCGTTCTACGATGCCCTTCGCGAGAGACTTTTCGCCCGCGACATCGAACAACTGATATTTAGCGGAACTGCTTCCGCAATTTATGACTAAGATCAGCATTTAAATTCACGCCCTTATCGCCGTTACCGCCACGGCATCGACTATATCCTCGACGTAACACCCTCGCGATAAGTCGCTCGCCGGTTTGGTGAATCCCATAAGAAGCGGGCCAACCGCCCTGGCGTTCGCAAGCCTCTGGGTCATTTTATACGATATATTTCCAGAATTTAAATCCGGGAAAATAAGAACATTCGCTTTCCCGGCGATTTCGCTTTCGGCGCACTTTATCCTGGCGACCTCCGGCACTATTGCGCTATCCACCTGAAACTCGCCGTCTATTAAAAGGCCGGCTCGGTTCTCTCTGGCCTTCGCCACGGCCTTTCTCACCTTTTGGACGAGAGGGCCTTCGGCGCTGCCTTTGGACGAATAACTCAGGAATGCCACTCTCGGCACGTGTCCGGTCAGCTTCCTGAAAAGATCCGCTGAAGAGACCGCGATGCCCGCAAGCTGCCTTGAGTTCGGCTCGGGGTTAACGCCGCAGTCCGCGAATATGAAGGCGCCGTTATCGCCATACGGGGAATTTGGGACCTCCATCAAAAACGCGCCGGATACGACTCCGATATTTTTATCGATAGACAGGCACCTCAGGGCCACCCTGATAACGTCCGGCGTCGTGTGGTTCGCGCCCGCGACGAATCCGTCGGCCAGGCCCTGCCTTACGAGTATACCGCCGAATATAAGATAATCTTTGCGGACGGTCGCTTGCGCCTCTTCGGGCGTCATGCCCTTGGCTTTTCTGAGTTCATAATAAACGGAAGCCATCCCGTCTATGTCTTTATACTTTTCAGGATCCAGTATTTCGAGGTCCTTTAAATTCTTGCTTTTGACCGCGCGCCGCGACTCTTCTTTACCGACCAATATTATTTTGGCGATCTTTTTATCCAATATGTAATCGAGCGCCTCTATCGTCCTCAGGTCATCGCTTTCCGGCAGCACTATCTTCTTAGCCAGCTTAATCGAACGATTCCTTATATCGTCTATCAGGCTCAATTTCCACCTCGCGCAATTTTCATTTTTTCTTTCAGCGCCGCCGCGGCTTTCCGCGGGATGAATTTACTCACGTCCGCGCCGAGGGCGGCGGCCTCTTTAATGAGTTTACTCGAAACATACGAATAGTCCTCGTGCGGCATCATGAATATCGTCTCGATATCGCCTGCCAGTTTTCTATTCGTGAGAGCCATCTGGAACTCGTATTCGAAATCCGAGATCATCCTTAAGCCCCTTATCATGACGTTGGATCCGCGTTTTCTGGCATATTCGACGACAAGCCCGTCAAAATCGTCAATGATTATATTGGGGATGCCCTTCACGGCATCCCGCAGCATCGCGACGCGCTCTTCCACGCTGAAGAGCGCGCCCTTCGACTTATTGTGCGCGACCGCCACGATCACCTTATCAAAAATCTTCGATGCCCTTCTGATGAGATCGATGTGGCCGTAGGTCACAGGGTCGAATGTGCCCGGGTAAATCGCCGTCCTGACCTTTTTCATGATATCTTTCTATAAATAGTGACTAAGGTATCGCCGTACTTCCGTGCCGTAAGCGCTTCCATGGTATCGAGGCCGGTTTCGAGAGAGTCTTTCTTAAAATGTTCCGCTACGGCCAAACCGAATTCGGCTAATATATCATAATTATCTATATTAATCAAGCAATTTTTAGCCATATCCTTATGATATGGAGGGTCGAGAAAAATAATATCGTACCTGTTGCCCTCTTTTTCAAGCCTCGGCAAAACGGTAGAGACGCTTCCCCTGACGATATCGTATTTGGAGGCCGGGATATTAAGAGATTCGATATTTTCTTCTATCGTTTTTAGGCACCTGGAATTATTCTCAACGAAAGTGGCGCGCCTTGCGCCCCTTGACAAGGCTTCCAGCCCGAACGCGCCGCTTCCCGCGAAAAGATCCAGCACGTTTTTGCCGCTCACATCGCCGAGGATATTGAATATCGCCTCTCTCACCCTGTCCTGAGTCGGCCTTATCTCGGCGCCTTTCGGCATCTCTATCAGCCGCGACCTGTAAACTCCGCCTATTATCCTCATCCCCATATCTTACCACTTATCCCGCCCCTATCAAATCGAGCTTGCCGGCGAATCTCGCGGCGAGCGCCTCTTTGAGCAGCCTGTGACGCTCTTCCTTTAAATCCGGATCCTTCCCGACGATGCCGAACGCCTCGACCCTCGCCCGCTCCATTATATCAAAATCTTTCAATATATTGCCGAACCTGATCTCCGGAAGCCCGTGCTGCCTCGTCCCGAAAAATTCGCCGGTGCCGCGGATATTGAGGTCCGCCTCGGCAATCTGGAAGCCGTCCAGCGTTGCCTCTATCGCCTTGAGCCGCTGACTCGC
>JAPLMI010000116.1 GCA_026387115.1 Candidatus Omnitrophota bacterium
GAAGGTCGATAAGACCATATCGGTCACACAGGCCCTTGAAAGAATGACATATTCGACGGATGAAGCGAGCATAACGGCCGACAGGGCGCCGACCCTCCTGTTAAAAAGAAGGCCGCCCAGAATATAGATCGCGAATACGCCTATAAGCGCGAATATCGCGGAGGGAAGCCTTGCGGCAAACTCATTTACGCCGAATACTTTGTAGGAAAGCTCGATGAGCCAGTAGATAAGGATGGGTTTCTCGAACTGAGGCTCTCCGTATAGATACGGGGTGATCCACTCGTTGCGCGCCAGCATCTCCTTCGCGCTCTGGGCGTAAAAAGTCTCGTCGGGGTCCGTCAGCGCCATCCCGTCCAGCTGGAAGAAGAATAAGTAGGCGCCGAGAGCCAATAAAATAGGGATAAAATTCCTGGGTTTTTCTAAAATATTATCCACCGGCGCACCTTCTTATTCGGAAAATATCTCTTTTGAACGCTTGGATATTCCGGAGTATACCATTGCCGCGATCAGTATTTTAACCGTATCCCCGGGGATAAAAGGCAGGGCTCCCATATATATGGCCTTCGCCATATCGATCTTCAACAAATAGCATAACCATAAAATTCCGGATGCGTAGATGACTATGCTGCCGACGGCAAACGAAAAGATAACCCATCCGATCCTGTGCTTGCCGGGCTCGGTCATGCGCCCGATAATATAGGAGGCGGCTATAAAACCCAGGAAATATCCTCCGGTCGGCCCCAATAGAAAAGGAGCGGATAGGATCGCATAACACAACTGGCTTAAACTGCCCAGCCTCTTCCCCATTACAGCGCCTGCCAGGAAAACGAAGAAGGTCTGGAGCGTGATCGGCACCGGTGTCCCGATAACAGGAATCCTCACATACGCGCCCAGCGCCGTCGCAAAAATGAAGAAGAAGACGCCTATAAAGGCAATCGACTTTTTGTTGATTATCACCTCTTTATGATGATTTGCTGCATAAGCCTTATTCATATCTTAATATCCTCCAGTAATTATATAAGGTTACTATAAATAAGGTTATATGTCAATTTCATTCAAAATTCTATTCGGCCGCCGGATTTGAACCACCGCCCAGGCATGGAAACGTCGGATTGTTCGGAATAGTCCGTGTCGAAGAGGTTCGTGGCCTCGAAGAAGGCCGTGAGATTAAGTTTTCCTTTATTGATGATATTTTTCGATAATTTAAAATCCGCCACTATGCAGGGCGCCTGGCCGACCCTTTTTTTAAAGTTAAGCACCCATGAATTTTTGAAACCGACTATATCATATTCGATCCCGAATGATATCTGCTGCTTCAGATAATCGAGGGCGTATTTGGACAGGTAGTCGTGTTTTCTGTATGAATCGCAAGCGGTATATTCGAAAAATATCTTTTCGACCGGGCTCTCGCGCCAGCAGGTTTTCGGCGATATCCCCAGAGACAATTCTACCCCGTTCGTCGCTATCGTTCCTATATTAGACGCCTGCCATTTAGAGTTGGCATTGGGCCTTGTCCAGTCGATCGTATCGTAAGAATTCCTGTGGAAATATGTGGCCGAACAATAGGCCGTGTCAAGCTTGAAATCCGCGCCCGCTTCGTATGTCCATGAGCTTTCCGGGCGAAGGTCCGGATTGCCGGCATTCTTGACATCATTATAATAAAGGTCCGTAAATGTGGGTATCCTGTAGGAGCGGCCGACGAGGCCCCTTACGCTGAAATTTTTGAATAATTCGTAAACGGCGCTCGCGGACGGCGAAATCGCCCAATTGAAGCCGGAGGAATGGTCCCACCTCATCCCTAAATTAACGGCAAGTTTCTCCAAAAGATGCGGCGACAGCTCGAAAAACATGTCGTCGTTCGTCCTTGAATGGGTCTGGATGTTCGTCGAGTCTATGGTATCGCGGGATACTTCGAAACCATAAGCCGCGTCCATGAAATTATTATTCAATACGAAATCGAGCTCTACCCCGTAACTGTAATTCGTATGATAATTCGTCATCCCGCCCGGCTGGTTTCTGTCTATGATGAATTTGTCCCAGTGCCTCCTCAAAAAAAGCTTCGGTGTCATCTTAAGCCCGCCTTTTTCGATCACGCCGTCTATCTTGAAGAATCTCGTATCCGTATGCTCCTCTTCATTAGAATAAGTCGGGACATAAAAGGTATCCGCGCCGAAATCTTTCTTAGTATATCCGAACAGGAAATTATAATCGCCGAAATCCGTCTTTATGACGCCTGAGTCCGATAACGACAATATGTTAAACTCTGTTTCCGGCATATATCCGGTGGAGCGGCTCTCCTCTATCGTGAAACGGTTCCCCAATATTCCAATAGGAAATGCCGCTGATAGAAGCGTGTTGAAATAATCGAATGAGCCTCCCGAGGCATCCAGCGATATCTTCGGGCCTTCAGGCTTCTTTGTGATGATATTTATGACGCCGCCGAAGGAATTCGGCCCGTAGACGCTTGAAGCGGGGCCTTTCAGTATCTCGATCCTGTCCACATCCGCCAACGTGACGGGAAGATCCATAGTATAGTGGCCGGTCTGCGGGTCGTTTATCCTGATGCCGTCGATGAGGACGGTATTCTCCTCGAAAGTGGCGCCTCTGATATTCACGTCGGACTGGACGCCCTCCGGCCCTCTTCTTCTTATATCTATACCGCCGATATTTCCGATGATATCGGGGATGGCGTTATAAGAGGAGAGGGCGATCGCGGGGCTATCCAGGATATTGATGGATCTGCCGGTTTCGGCAGAGTCGGAAACAAGCCGGGAAGGAGTCACTACTATTTTTTCGAGCCTGCGCGGTTCGTCGCAATAAGAGGGGATGGTAAATGCAGGGATCAAACATAAAATAATAAGAATGCGGCGCATGGCCAATATTATAAAACCAGCGCCGCCCTATTGTCAACCTTAATTGGTATTATTGGTTTACAATTACCCGTGGGGATGCGGATGAACGTGGCTTGGATGTTCGTGCGGATGGACGTGGGAAGCGCCCTTGTGCC
>JAPLMI010000111.1 GCA_026387115.1 Candidatus Omnitrophota bacterium
AGTCACCTGAACCTTATCAACGATGGCGCCGTACTCGTCTTTCAGCTTCGCGATAAGAATGTCGCCGAAATGATGGATCCTGAATCCCGCCTTCCTCGCGTCCTTCGAGATCCTTATCCAGTTCATGTCGCGCTGGCCCATGTGAAATATTCCCATGGCGTAGTTTAAATATTTATGGATCTGGCGCTCTAATATAGGCTCGAAGTCAGCGTTCATCTTTCTTCCGGCAACTTCCACGAATATGCCGAGGGGATAGCTTCCGCCCTCACTCATCTTGTCAACCTCCTGTCCGAAAAGGGCGATCTTACCGTCCTCGATCTCGTCCATCTTCTTCATTCTCAGATATTCGAACGCGGCCGAATATTTTCCGCCGAACTGGACAAACATATTTTCTTTTCTGACGCGCTCGCCTTCGAAAGCGGCCGAGAAAGGAACCGGTATTGGGATCGAAGTGATCTTTACCTTAATACCGCGCGCCTCTATCGCCTTCTGGACTATCTTCTTATAATCTTTTTCCTTAACGAGACATTCTTCGTGGGCGCAGACGCCCGGCATCCTTACTTCCGGCAGATCGAGGTCCGTTATTATCGGAACGCCCGCCGCAAGCGCGCCCGCGCCCGTAGCGGCTTTCACCTCATCGACTCCGCCGAGCAGCATAACGAAAGCCGGGACTCTGTTTTTGATGTAATCGACGCATGCGGCTGTATTGCCGGCCTTAATTCCTCCGAACGTCAGTGCGGCGCGGATGGCGAAATTAAGGACATAAACTATCGAGATCGTATCGCGGCCGTAAGGAACGACGTATGACTCAAGGCCCATGTGCAGGCCGCCTTCTTTTAGCTGGTCGATGATGCTTACACCGTCAACGCTGCCGCCTACCAGAGTGAGAATATTCCTCTTCTGAAGGTCCCTTACGATGTCTACCGCAGTCTTGGCGTCAGGAGCCTTGCCAAGAATTACGCCAATGCCTGATATCCTCCCGTCGACAAGCTGTATACCGAGCGCGCGCAGCAGGGTATCCGAGAAAAATCCGGGACAATCCGCTTGCGGCTCTTCGCCGTAAACGTATCTCAAGGCGGTGATCGCCTCTTCGGACAGGATCGTCGCGACGCCCGCATTCAGGCTGTCTTTTAAAAAATTAGTCCATTTATCTTCGGCAGGCACATCTTTTATGATAAGCGTCTTCGCTGTGTCAATAATCTTCTTGGCGTCCGCGAGCGTCTTTGTCTCGAGGCCTAAAAGCGCGTTCGCCAGCGGAAAATAGAACGCCGTATCAGGAAACGCTATTTTTGAATCCGCGCCCTTCTCCTTGATAGCCCTGGCCATGTAGCTATCCGCTTCAGCGACGACCGACTTTGCGCCGCTGATCATCAAACCTGCCACAACCTTCACCGTAACCTCCGCCACTTTTGACATTTTTCCTTTCCTGAAATTTACGAAGTAAATTTCATCCCGAGGCTGCGACGAATAGAAGCAGCCGAGGGACCTTTAGTTATAACCCTGCCGCGTCTAATACAAGTGGGACTTTTCGATCCCATCCGATCGGCATTATATGAATACATTTACACAAAGGTTTCAACTCTTTAATAAGCCGCGCGGCTATCTCTATCGATTTCGCGCTCTTATCTTTAGCCTCTTCCATCTCGCGGATCAGATTATCCGGCACGAATACGCCGGCGACATTCTTATTCATATATTTCGCCATGCCGGCGGATTTTAAAAGGACGATGCCGGCCATGATCGTCGTCTTCAAATGTTTCGCGCTGTCCAAAAATCTTTTGAATAATTCGACGTCGTATACGGCCTGCGTCTGAAAAAATCTCGCGCCGGCGGCGATCTTCTTCTCCATCTTGATAATTTCCGGCTCCAGAGGATCGGCTCCCGGATTGACCACAGCGCCCATGCAGAACAGCGGCGCGCCCTTAAGCACGTTGCCCTTCATGTCTTTGCCCTGTTCCAGCATTTTTGCGACCGCCAGAAGCTGAACGCTTTCGAGATCGAATACGGGCTTCGCTTCAGGGTGGTCTCCAAGGCTCGGATAATCACCTGTCAATAACAGCACGTTTTCGATTCCGAGGACGCTTGCCGAAAGCAAATCCGACTGCAGCGCAAGCCTGTTCCTGTCGCGGCAGGTCAGCTGGAATATCGGCTCTATTCCCCTGTCTTTTAAGAGATGACATATCGCCATCGAGCCGATCCTCATGACGGAGCTCTGCAGGTCCGTCACGTGTATCGCGTCGACCCTTCCCTTGACGAGAAGCGCGTCGTCCAGGACTTCTTTAATATCGGTCCCTTTCGGCGGGCCGATCTCGCTCGTCACTACAAATTCCCCCCGTGAGATCTTTTCGCAAAAAGTCATCTCTATGCGCCTGCCTTGAATAATTCCACGGTATTCCGCATCAATATCGCGGTCGTAAGCGGCCCGACGCCTCCCGGAACCGGCGTAATATACGAAGCCCGCTCTGACGCGGGCCCAAACTCCACATCGCCGACAATCTTATCTCCCACCTTATTAATACCCACATCTATCACAATGCCGCCTTCCTTAACCCAATCGCCTTTTACGATTCCCGCCTTGCCGACCGCGACGATCAGGACCTCGGCACGCTTCACATGTTCGGGAAGCGTTCCTCTCTGGCCCGTTCCGATGTGGCAAACGGTCGTTGTTGCGAACTTATTCAATAGCATAAGCGAAAGCGGCTTGCCGACTATCTCCGAATGGCCCACAACGACCGCTTCTTTTCCGTATAAATTTATCTTCGTCGATTCCAAAAGCTCCATCACCGCCATTGCCGTACACGGCCCGATCTTATAATTTCCCAACAGTATCTTGCCGAGATTTTCGGGGTGCATCCCTTCGGCGTCTTTTTCGGGCGCTATTCCTTTCACCAAAATCTTGGCGTCTATCCCTTTCGGCACGGGCAATTGTAAAATGATCGCGGTGATATTCTTGTCGTTATTTAATTCTTTTATTAACGCCTCTGCCTGGGCTTGCGAAAACGTCTCAGGCAGAACCTTCAGTTCGTATTCGATCCCCAAAGACTCCGCGACCTTCTTCTGCGCCTTCACGTACACACTAGACGACGCGTTCTCGCCTATCTGTACCGCCAAAAGTTTCGGCGCCCTGTTATGCTTTGTCTTTAACCCATCGACTTCGGCCTTAATCTTCGCCTTCAAACTATCCGCTATGATCTTACCTTCCAATAACTTTGCCGGCATCTCTCTCTCCTATTTTATAACATCCTCACACATCTCCAGTATCTCTTCCTTCAGCTTCGGCATGCTCTCCTCGAGCGGCGCCAGGACATTGTGGACGCTTCCGATATATTCCATATCTTTAATATATTTAAGGTTTATGTAAACATTGTACTTGGCCGAAAAGAACGCCCCTTCGAGCAATATCGCGGCAATGGCCGTATCGGTAACTAGGTTCTTATTTCCGGCGCCTGCGAGGTCTTTACAGATCCCGAGCAGGCTCGCGACGATCCTGCATATTTCGAACGGCACACGAGCGGCTTCCTTGTATGCCGCGTCCAGTTCCGATGAATTTTTCTCAAACTCCTTCATAGCCTTCGATAGCTTGCCGTAAGCTTCGACATCCGCATCGACAAGACGCTCGAGTTCAGCCTTTGCTTCACCGGCCCTTGCCAGAATATCCGCGGCCTTCTTCTCTTCGGCCTTATACTTAGGATTGCCCACCGTGTAGTTGGCGACCATCGACATGAGGCCGGCCCCTATGGCGGCGGCCAGGGCGGACGCGCTCCCTCCGCCGGGAGCAGGTTTTTTTGCCGCCAGGTCATTTAAGTATTCACGTAACGATCGATTGATATACATTTTTTATGTTCTTTCGTTTTTACGTTTTTGCGTTTTTTCGTTCGCATTAATGTACATATCTCATCCTTCCTTTCGCATCTATGTCGATCTTTTCGCCTGCGGGATGTGCCGGCAGGCTGGGCATTGTGAGCGTCTTGCCGCATAGCGCGTAAAGAAAGCCCGCGCCTATCGACGGCCTTACATCGCGGATCGGAAGGGTAAAATTCTTCGGCGCGCCTTTCAGGTTCGGATCGTGCGATAAAGACAGGTGTGTCTTCGCCATGCAGACGGGCAGATTCGAATAGCCGAGCTTTTTAAAAAGCGCTATATTCTCCTCGGCTGCCGGTTCGTAATGGACCGACTTCGCTCCGTAGACATCTCTGGCGATCCGTTCGATCTTATCCTTTATCGCCATCTTGGACGGATAGAGGAGGGTAAACCTGCTCTTGGTCTTGCACGCCTCTAAACATGAGCGCGCCAAATTTATCCCGCCCCGCGAGCCGAATCTATAAAGATCGCTTGTAACGCAATCGAATGCGCCCGCCTCGAGCGCCCTCGACCTGACGAGAGCAACTTCCCTGTCCGTATCGGTCGCGAACCTGTTTATAGCGACGATGCAGGGCGCTCCGTACAGCCTCACGTTCTCGATCTGTTTTTCAAGGTTAGCGCATCCGTGACTCAGGGCGTCAAGGTTCTCCCTTTCAAGATCTCTTGAAAGGGGTTTACCTACCGCCGTCTTGTACATTCCCGAATGGACTTTAAGCGCTCTTATGGATGCCACGAGCACCACGGCCTGAGGTTTAAGGCCGCTGGACCTGCATTTTATATTTACGAATTTCTCCAGCCCGCAATCCGCGCCGAAGCCGGATTCTGTCACTACGTAATCAGAATGGCCGAGCGCGATCCTATCGGCAAGGACTGAGCTGTTGCCGTGCGTGATATTCGCGAACGGGCCGGTGTGCACAAGGCATGGCGTGTTTTCGATCGTCTGGACGAGGTTTGGCTTTATCGCGTCCCTCAGAAGAAGCGCCATCGATCCCGCGACCTTCAGGTCTTCGGCCGTCAGGGCCTTACCGCTTTTTGAGACCGCAACGACGATCCTGCCGACCATCTTCCTCAAGTCTGCGATCGATTCGGCAAGCGCCAGGATCGCCATTATCTCGCTTGCCGCGGTAATGCAGAATCCGGTGTCCCGCTCAAATCCGGAAACGCCTGCGCCGAGGGCGATCCGCACATTTCTCAAGGCGCGGTCGTTTACATCTACGACGCGCCTCCAGTAAATCCTTCTCGGATCGATATCAAGCCTGTTATTCCTGTAAAGGCTGTTATCGAGAAATGACGCGCAAAGATTGTGCGCCTGACCTACGGCATGAATGTCGCCCGTCAGATGAAGATTGATATCCTCCATCGGCAGGACCTGGGAATATCCGCCGCCTAGGCCGCCGCCTTTTATTCCGAAGAAGGGGCCGATGGAC
>JAPLMI010000043.1 GCA_026387115.1 Candidatus Omnitrophota bacterium
TACCGAAGGATAAAGTCGTCGTTTCGTTGAAGTCGCGGAACGCCGGACAAAATATGATCTTTAAGTCGAGCGGCAAGCTCGTCCATCCCGATTATCCGCTTGTGGTGGTGGTGAATGAAGGGTCCGCGAGCGCTTCCGAGATCGTGGCCGGCGCGATCCAGGACAATAAGCGCGGGATAGTGCTTGGCCAGAAGACTTTCGGCAAGGCGTCGGTCCAATCGGTGATTCCCATGAAGGACGGTTCGGCGTTGAGGCTCACCTCGGCATTGTATTATACGCCAAGCGGCAAACTGATACGAAATCAGGGTATATCGCCTGATGTCCTGATCGAGCGTGAAGAGCCCGGGGCGAGGAAGAAGACCGAGTCGGAAGAAATTTTCGAAAAAGTGGAGAAGAACCGGAAGGGCGTGGTAAAGGAAGAAGCGGTTCCGGATAAAAAAGATGAAAGGGATAACCAGCTCGAGATGGCGGTCAATCTGATAAAGGCGATGAGGATCTATAGGTCGAAGGAATTAAAATGAAGCCGAGAATAGTTATAGCCGCCGTTTCGATCTTGTTTATAATTTTAATCGCCGGGTTCTTTTTTTGGCGCGGCCGGGAAGCGGCGCGGCCGCCCAAAATAGCCAAAAGGAAAGCCGCAAAAGTAACGGCGCCTGTTTCTGGGGCCTTGAGGCGCGCGAAAGTCGCGATAGTGATGGACGATTTCGGATACAACATGAATGATTTCGATGCGCTATTCTCTATCAATGAGCCGATAACGCTGTCGGTGCTGCCGGGCCTGAAATACTCGAAGCCGATAGCGGAATATGCCAGCGGCCGCGGTTACGAAGTTATCCTGCACCTTCCGCTTGAGCCGCACAGAAAAGATGTGAAGGCGGAGACCGATACGATCAGATCCGGAATGGCCGAGACTGAGATCGCCTCAAGGCTCGCGAAAGAGATTGAGAACGTGCCGCACTTAAGCGGCGTCTCCAACCACATGGGTTCGAAATCGACGGAAGATAAAGAGCTGATGGCGGCCATATTTAAGTATTTGAAGAAACGGCGCCTCTATTTTTTTGACAGCCTGACCTCGGAAAGATCCGTATGCCGGGAGGCTGCCGAAGGGGCGGGTTTGAAATACGCCAGGCGGGATGTCTTTCTGGACAATACGGATAGGTGCGAATACGTCGAGAAACAGCTTGCGGCGCTCGAAAAGATGGCCCTTAAGAGAGGCCGCGCCATAGCGGTCTGCCATGACAGAAAAAACACGATAGCGGCGCTCGCGAAAATGATGCCGGGGATGGCGAAAGACGGCATCGAATTCGTAACGCTTTCTGATATGGTGCGCTGATGCTTACACTCGGCATAGAGACGTCCTGCGATGAGACGAGCGTCTCTGTTACCAGCGGCAGGAGAGTTCTTTCGAATATCGTCACGTCGAGCGTCCATCTTCATATGAAGTACGGCGGCGTGGTGCCTGTGATAGCGTCGAGATACCATGTCGAATTTATAATAGAGGTGCTCAAGAAGGCGTTGAAGAGTTCGGGAAAAGATT
>JAPLMI010000103.1 GCA_026387115.1 Candidatus Omnitrophota bacterium
CCTGCCGAAAGAAGCGTGACGCTCCTGGAGGCCGCAGCGATGGCCGGGGGGTTCACCAAAGACGCGGATCTTAATAAAGTGAAAGTGATGCGCGTGGAGGAGGGCAGGAGGAATACCATATTTGTGAATATCAAGGATATAACGGAAAAAGACCAGAAGGATAAGGATATACCCCTTCAGGCGGATGATATAGTCTTTGTTCCCGAGAGTTTCTTTTAAGAGGTTTAAGAATGGCCGATCCTATTATAGCGAATGAACCGCACATGAAGGATTATTTGAACATACTCCGCCGCCGGAGAGGCATAGCGATCCTGTTCTTCATAACCACCGTTCTTGTGGTCCTGCTCGGCAGTTTCATAATGAAGCCTGTCTACCGCGCCAAGGCGACCCTATTCATAGACCTGGAGAACCCGAACATCCTGACAGCGTCCGGAATGGTGGAACTGCAGTCTCAGAATTACTATTCTTACAAAGAATATTACCAGAGCCAGAAAGAGATACTGACATCCCTTCCCATAATACAGAAGGTCTTCGGCGAATTCGGCCTGGCCGATACAAGAGAATATTCCAGGGCGAAAGAGCCGATCAAGAAATTTCTTAAGACTATCAGGGTGGAGCCGGTGCGCGATACCAGGCTTCTGGAATTATATGTTGAAAATAAAAACCCCGAACTCGCCGCTAAAATAGCGAACCGCATAGCCGAGATATATGTGAAACGCAATTTATACTATATAAGCAAAACGGAACTGTTGAATCTTCTTAAAAACGAATACCTGAAATTAGAATCGAAATTATCGGAATACAGCAAGATTTATAAAGAAGGCCACCCGGAAATGATCAGGCTGAAAAAGGAGATCGATGAAGTGGTCGGCAAGATCGAAGCCGAGAAACGGCTGGCCGTTCAGGAGGACTATACCAAGCAGGAGGAGCTTCTCGATTATAAATACGCGCTCGAAGGGCTTAAGGCGAATAACGTGAGCATCCTCGCTGCCGCAGAGATCCCGAAAGTGCCCACGATGCCGAAGAAACTTCTGAACGTTGTTTTGGCCGTCGTGATAGGCCTTTTCGGCGGCATCGCCTTCGCGTTCTTCTATGAGTACATGGACGACACTATCAGAGAGGCGGCGGATCTGAGCGGGGTAACAAAAATGCCTTTTCTGGGAAGCGTGCCGAAAATGAATTCCGGGAAAAAGATGACGGAATTCGAAAAAGACATATTCGTCCACGTTAAGCCCAAGGACCCGATAGCGGAAGCTTACAGGTCTATAAGGACGAGCATCCTCTTCTCTTCCAGCTTCGATGCCCCGTTAAAGAGCCTTGTTTTCACAAGTCCCGCGCCGCAGGAAGGCAAAACCGCCACTCTTTGCAATATCGGCATAGCGATGGCGCAGAATCAGAAGAAGGTGCTCCTGGTGGACGCGGATATGCGCAACCCGCGGCTTCACGAAGTTTTTAAAAAGGAAAATAAGGAGGGATTGAGCACGTTTCTTTCAAGGCAGCGTGTAGGTTTAGCGACTTTATTACAGAAGACGGATATAGAGAACCTAAATCTTGTCACAAGCGGGACCAACCCGCCGAATCCTTCGGAGCTCCTAGCGAGCCCGAGGCTCAAGGATTTCATCGACGCTGCCGGGAATGAATTTGACTTTATACTTTTCGATACCCCGCCGATAGCGATACTTACCGACGCCGCGATCCTTTCCGGATGCGCGGACGGAGTTATCCTGGTCGTTGAGAGCGGTAAGACGCCGAAGAGGATCATGGAGAGGATCTCAAAAATTTTAAGCGATGCCAAAGCCAAAGTGATAGGCGTCATACTGAACAAATTATCGGCCGATAGCAGTGATTATTATTACTATACCTACTATTATTCCAGATCGCCAAAAAACGCGCTATAAGGCTTCTTCCAACAGCGCCCCATTTTCAGACTGGTGGAGCCGAGGAGGATCGAACTCCCGACCTACTGAATGCCATTCAGTCGCGCTCCCAGCTGCGCTACGGCCCCCCACTAATCTTTAATTAAATAGAGAGATTCTCCTATTAGTTGAAGTTCATACTGAAGATCTACGCTGTTATATTGAACCGCGCATATTCCTTTATAGCCAGGTTTTTTTGTAACCAATCCTTTTGTGCGCTTATCTCTATAATTCTTATAAAACTGTCGTAAAGGTATTTGTGTAATATGCGCCCAGTATTTGTTTAATTGCTCGCCGTCCTGATCATATCTATGCATTATTCTACATCTAATTTTTTTCTCGTCAATAACAAAGTTGTTTCTCAAAAGGCAAAGAAATGTTTTTATTAGCCTGGGGTCCGTGCTTCCAAATATCATCTGTTTTGAGGAAGGGTATTTTGCTCCCTCACAAAGATATAATACCCCGCATATTAATTTAGCAAATGCGCTTTTCTTGTTAACCATCTCCCCGTATTGTTTCACCCGGGAAATAAGCCCTTTTTTCCATTTTAATTTTTTTGCCCGCTTTATTTTATGGGCCTTCCGCAATCCTTTTTTGCCGCAAGTAATCTCTTTTTTGTGCAATCTTGCCTTTTGAAGGGGTGTAAGCTCTATGCCGATTACCCAATGATATACCGTGTTCTTTGATACTCCAGTAATGCGCGATATCTCTGATAAGGAGCGCCCGCTCTTTCTGAGTTTAATTACTTTACCTATTACTTCCGGGGGAAACCTTCTCATAATAAAAACTATTATAAAATATTCAAACACCTTTGTCAAATATGTTATTCAACCGTCATGGTATACCAATTATGATAAACATCTATACCGTCTTCATTCCCATAACTTTCCTTGAACAAAATCCATGTCTAATGTATAATTGGATAATAATTGAGGTTGTCTCTATTATATATAGGCCGAAGTGATGGAATGGCATACATGACGGTCTCAAAAACCGTTGAGCGAAAGCTCGTGAGGGTTCAACTCCCTCCTTCGGCACCAAACTTTACGAAGTAAAGTTTGATCCTGAGGGCACGACGAAAAGGAGTGCCCGAAGGACCTTAAACATAAACCTATGCGTATAGGAGTTCACGTATCGATAGCAGGACATATTTACGAGTCGCTCGAACGGGCGAAAGCGCTCGGCTGCAACACGATGCAGATATTCAGCCGGAATCCCAGGGGCTGGCAGGCGGCAAGGCTTGAGAAAAAGGATGTAGAGGAATTCAGGCGCCTCAAGATCAAATACGGCATAAAACCGGTCGTTGTCCACATACCGTATATAATAAATCTCGCGACACTCGACGATAAATTATACGCTAGATCAATAAACGCGTACGTCGAGGACATAGAAAGAGCGGATCTTCTCGGCGCCGAATATTTCGTGACTCATCCCGGAAGCCACGTAGGAAGCGGGGAGGATAGCGGAATAAGGCGTTTTACGGCGGCCATCAGCCGGATTTTAAAAAGGGCCAGGCCGAAGACGACAATTTTACTGGAGAATACAGCCGGTTCCGGGTCGTGGATAGGATACAGGTTTGAACACCTTGCGCGCATAATAAAAGGCGCTTTCGATCCCTCCCGACTGGGAGTCTGTTTGGATACTGCCCATACATTCGAGGCAGGATATGATATAAAGACGAAAAAAGGGCTTGAAGGCACGTTAAAAAAATTCGATAAACTTGTAGGGTTGGAACTGATCAGGGTGGTCCATTTTAACGATTCGCTGTCGCCGGAAGGTTCACGCGTCGACAGGCACCAGCATATAGGGAAGGGCGATATAGGACTTGAGGCGATGAGCCGGATTTTAAATCATCCCGGATTGAAGAATGCGGCGTTCATCATGGAGACTCCGAAGGAGTCTGAGAAGGACGATAAAAGGAATATCGCCGCCGCAAAAAAATTAGTTAAAAAGTTTAAAGGTTAAAAAGTTTAAAGGTCTACGCATGGAAAACGATAAGCTGTACTCATTCGATAAGATAGAGCCGAAATGGCAGAAATTCTGGCGTGACGAGAGGCTTTTCAACGTCGATACGAAAAATTGCGCCGACAAATATTACTGCCTTATGATGTTTCCATACCCGTCGGCAGCGCTTCATGTGGGCCACGGCAGGAACTACATAATCGGCGACGTAGTGGCGCGATACAAGATGATGAGGGGCTCGAGCGTCCTTGCGCCGATGGGATTCGACGCCTTCGGCCTGCCCGCGGAGAACGCCGCCATAAAGGGCGGGATGCATCCGAAGACATCGACACTCAATAACATAAAGACGATGAAGCGCCAGCTTAATCAGTGGGGAGTCGAATACGATTGGGACCGCGAGATCATATCATGCCTTCCGGATTATTATAAATGGACGCAGTGGATATTTATTAAGTTGTATGAAAAAGGGCTTGCATATAAGAAGAAGGCGTTCGTGAACTGGTGCCCTTCATGTAAAACCGTCCTCGCCAATGAACAGGTGGTGGAGGGTTCCTGCGAAAGGTGCGATACCGCGGTAACGCAGAAAGAACTTGAACAGTGGTTCTTTAAGATCACCTACTATGCGGACAGGCTTTTAAAGGACCTGGCCAAGCTTACCGAATGGCCCGAGCGCGTGAAGCTGATGCAGTCGAACTGGATAGGCAGGTCCGAGGGTGTCGAGATAGATTTTGAGATAGAGGGGATGAAGGAACGCCTGAAGTGCTTCACGACGAGGGTCGATACTATCTTTGGCGCGACATTCATCGCGATCGCGCCGGAACATCCGCTCGCCGACAGCCTCATCAAAGGATGTGAGGACGAGAAGGCGGCCGCCTCTGCCGTCGGAAAAATGCGGGTCGAGTCGAAAATTACAAGGAGCTCTATAGATGTTGAGAAGGAAGGCGTATTCACCGGTAAATTTGCCATAAATCCGGTAAACAAGCGCAGGATACCCGTTTGGATATCAGACTATATTCTCATGGAGTACGGCACAGGCGCCATCATGGCGGTCCCCGCGCACGACCAGAGGGATTTTGAATTCGCCAAGAAATACAGGCTTCCGATAGAGGTCGTGATCGATAATCCCAAAAAGCATCTTGTCGTTTCGGAGATGAAAGAGGCCTATGCCGAGGAAGGCGTCATGGCAAACTCCGGCCAGTTTAACGGCCTCGATTCGCGCGAAGCCATAGAAAAGATAGCGGACTATTTCGAGAAAGAAGAATTCGGCAAGAGAGCCGTCCAGTACAAATTGCGCGACTGGCTGATATCGCGGCAGAGATACTGGGGCACGCCGATACCGATAATCTATTGCAAGAAGTGCGGCACTGTCGTGGTTCCGGAGAAGGATCTGCCGGTCTTGCTGCCGGAGGACGTCGAGTTCAGGCCGACTGGAGAATCTCCGCTAAAATTCTCGAATAGTTTCGTGAACACCAAATGCCCGAAGTGTAAGGGCGCGTCCACCAGAGAGACCGACACGATGGATACATTCGTCGATTCGAGCTGGTATTTCCTGCGCTACATCACTCCCGAACTCGCCGACAGGCCGTTCGATACGGCTCTCGTGAACAAGTGGCTTCCGGTCGACCAGTACATAGGAGGCATAGAGCACGCCATACTTCATCTATTGTATTCGCGCTTCATAACGAAATTTTTCCGCGACATAGGCGTAGTAAATTTCGACGAGCCTTTCAAAAACCTCTTCACTCAAGGCATGATAATAAAAGACGGCGCCAAGATGTCCAAATCCAAAGGCAACGTCGTCAGCCCCGATAAACTGATTCAAGCATACGGCGCGGACACGGTGAGGCTTTACACTCTATTCATAGGCCCTC
>JAPLMI010000222.1 GCA_026387115.1 Candidatus Omnitrophota bacterium
CGCCCTTGATGCCAACTTCATTCTTATGGACTATATTCTCATATACTACGATCGTGTTATCGACGAGCATCCCGACGCCGAGCGCAAGGCCGAAAAGCGTCATAAAGTTAAGCGTCAACTTCATCGCAAGCATCAGGGTAAAGGTGATGATGACCGATATCGGACTGGCTGAAGAGACGACCGCTACGGGCCTTATCCTGGCGATGATGATGACGGCCGCGGTGAGCACGGCTATGAGAGGATACAAAACAATTTTTGGCATAAAAATAATCGCGGCCAGTAATATCAAGACGGCGACGAGGGCTCTTCTTTCGAGGCGTATTAAGAATAACATGAGCACCATCATAACGAGCGCCGCGCCTCTCAGAAGCGCGTCTTCAAGATTCGTGATAGCGCTCTTTATGAAGGTCGCCTGGTTGCTTGTTATGACTATCTGAAGATCCTTCGGCAGGACTATTTTAAGCCTCTCGACCTCTTTTTCTATTTCGCCCGCTACTTTGATCGTATTCGCTGTCGACTCTTTCTGAATATAGATCGACACGACGGGCCGCACGTTCACCCTCGCGTAACCGGTGGGTTCCAGATAGGAATCGACGACCGTCGCCACGTCCTTAAGCCTCACCATCGCGCCGTTCGGGAGGGTAGAGACCGGAATATTCTTCACGTCGTCGACCGTCTTATACAATCCTATCGTCCTTATCAGGTATTTATTCGGGCCCACCTCTATGTCGCCGGAAAGAAGGTTCAGGTTGTTCTGCCCTATCATCGAGATTACCCGTTCAAGCGGAACGCCGTACGCGGCCATCTTCCTCTGGTCCGCCTCGACGAGGATCTTGCGCTCCCGCCCTCCCGCGACCTCGGCGTCGGCGACTCCGCTTATGCGCTTCATCGCCTCCTTCATGCTTTCATCGACGATCTTCCTTATCTCTTCCGTAGTCCTCTTAAGGCTCGTCACGGCGATTATCACTATGGGGACATCGGATCGTTTAAACTGGGCGATGATCGGTTTTTCTATCTCTTTGGGGAGTTTGTTTTTTACTTTGGCGAATTTTTCGCGGGCATCAAGCGCGGCAAATTCCATATTTATGCCCGGTTCAAAGCTCAATACGACCGTCGACTCGCCTTCTTTCGATATCGACATCATCTCGGCAAGATGGCTGACGCTTCCCACGGCCTCCTCGACGGGTTTCGTGACGAGGGCTTCGACTTCGGTCGGCGGAATGCCTCCGCGCACCTCTATGATTATACTGATCTCTCCGAAGCTTATGTTGGGATAAAGCTCCACAGGAAGCTGTGTTAACGAAATAACGCCGAGAAGGATGAGGGTGGCGTAGATCATCAGCATCGTGACGGGTTTTCTGATAGAAAAAGCGGGAATACTCATCCGGTTATTCCTTCTTCTTCCTTCTGAATATCCTGTTAGCCAATTCGATGGATCCGAGGTATATGGTAGGAATTACCACAAGCGTCAGCACCGTAGCGATGAGAAGCCCTCCCATTACGGTGATGGCCATAGGGGCTCTCAGTTCGGCGCCCTCTCCGCCCAAAAACGCCATGGGCAAGAGTCCCAAAATTGTGCAAAGGGCTGTCATCAGTATCGGGCGAAGGCGGACACGGCTCGCGCTTATTACCGCTTTTTCGATAGGCATGCCTTTGGATACAAAAAGGTTGATACAGTCTACGAGAACTATGGCGTTGTCGACTACGATACCGCCCAGTATTCCGACGCCCATCAGGACGTAGGCGCTTACGCTCGTATGGGTTATTAACAGGGCCCACGCCACTCCTATCAGCGAAAGCGGTATGGTGAACATGATTATGAGCGGCTGCAACAACGATTCGAAGAGAGCCGCCATCAACATATATACAAGGAGAAACGCGGCTATAATAGCGCTTCTCATGCTGTCGAACGAGGCCTTCATGTCTTCAGATTCGCCGGCCAGTTTCACTATATAATCTTTGGGCACGTCCATCTTGCGTATCATCGCGTTCACATCGCTCGCAACATCTTTCAGCGGCCGATCGTATACGTTCGCGTAAATCAGGACGACTCTTTCCTGATTCGTCCGTTTTATTTCGCTGGGGCCCTTACCCTTCCCGAAGGTGGCAACGCTCGAGAGTTGAACGCGCGCGCCGGACGGAGATTGCATCTCAAGCCTCGCCAGCTTATTGAAATCATCTCTGTCCTTGCTTCTCAGCCTCACCCGTATATCGAACTCCTCGCCCCTCTCCTTCAGTTTTGAGGCGATGTAGCCCTTAAGCCCGATCAGTGACGTCTGGGCTATATCCGTAACGGACAGCCCATACAGGGACGCCTTATCCTTATCTATAAAGACCTTTGTTTCCGGCGACGGTTCGGCCAGATCGTTCTTAGCGCCATAAACGCCTTTTATCGTCCCTAGCCCGCGCTGCGCCTCGTGCGTAAGCCTTTCCAGCGCCTTTAGGTCCCTGCCTTTTATCTCCAGCGTAACCGGCGCGGTCGCGGTAACGCCGGCGGCAAGCACGTTCTCCTGCAGTATGTATTCCACCCGGGCGCCTTCCAGTTTCATCGTCGGAATTTTGTTTTTAATAAGCTGGACTACGTCCTGGCTCTTCAGCTTTCTCTTCTTTTTCAGCGTCACAACGATCTCCGCCTGATTGGCTCCCAGCCGTTCCACAATGCTCTTCGTGGCGGATTCCTTCGTCGATCCTACCGTCACGCTCACGGTCTCCGCCTCGGGTATGCTCAATAAGAATTTCTCTACCTTCTCTGAGGCGCTGTTTGTCGTTTCAAGCCTGGCGCCGGCCGGCATTTCGATCTTCACTGTAAACTGGCCCTGGTCGACTTTCGGCATAAGCTCTTTGTCCAGAAATATAAATATACCCAGCGACAGCAGGAACAGGAGAAGCGTAAAAAAAAGATATTTCCCCTTGTCCTTTAAAAACTTTTCCAATAATGTCTCGAAAAATTTTCTCGTCTTCGCTATGGCGCCTGTGGCGTCAAGCTTGGAAATATCATCGCTATCCACCGCGACGCCCTTTCCGAGATTTACTCCGCGCGAGGAAAGAAGCGGTATGAGCGTTACCGCCGCCACCCAGGACGCCAGAAGGGAGAAGGTTACGGTGAGGGCGAAATCCTTCGATATCTGGCCGATTATCCCTATAACAAATATCAGCGGCAAAAATACCACTACTGTGGTTAAGACAGAGCCCGCTACCGCCACGGCCACTTCTTCGGCTCCGGTTATAGACGCTTTTTTATTGTCCTCACCTGTCTGCATGTGCCTGAATATGTTTTCGATGACAACTATCGCGGCGTCAACGAGGCTCCCTACTCCGAAGGCAAGGCCTCCGAGCGACATCATATTGATCGAGACGCCTGAAAAAAACATGAGCGCGAACGTCGCGAGGACCGATATGGGTATGGTGACGGTCACTATGACGGAGCTCCAGAAATTTCTTAAGAAATAGAAGAGCACGATAAATACAAGGACGCCGCCCTGCCACGCCGCGTCCCAGACGCCGGTGATCGATTCTTTTATGAAACCCGACTGGTCGTACACTATTATGACATTCACGTCTTTCGGCAGGTCTTCTTTTAGCTCTCTGAGTTTCTTTTTTACCCTGTCTATCGTCTTTACGGTATTGCCGAGGGCCTGTTTCTGTACCGCGATAGAGATGTTCTCGCTTCCGTTAAATCTGGAGTAGCTCGTCCTCTCTTTCACGCCGTCAACAACATCGGCTATCTCTTTCAGGTATACGAGCCTTCTATTCCTGCTTATAGCCTCTCCGCGCGCCTTGTCCGGCTCGCCCTGATACCGGTATTGCTCTTCCTGGTCCTGAACATCGCCCCCCACCGAGATCTCTCCTATCTGGCTGACATTTTCAAATTCGCCGAGGGT
>JAPLMI010000036.1 GCA_026387115.1 Candidatus Omnitrophota bacterium
AATTGAGCCTCGATACAAACGATACGCCGTTATCTTTCTTCTCGACGGATATCGTCTCGGGGGCGCCGTTCGCCGCTCTCTCAGCCGAATAGCTCTCGAGGCTGTATTTTCGGTCATAGACGATCTTGGACCTGGCTTCCGTGGTGATTTCGTCATAGGGCATCGCGGCCGCCGTTTTATATATAAGACTATCCTCCGTTACGAATTTATCCACTCTTACCGCGCCGATATCCCGGCCGGACGAATTTATTACATAGTAGTAGGTCTTACGCTTATTTTTATCGAGATAAACGAATGACGATATGAATATGACGATGCTTGCGGCAAGGAGACAGATGACAGTTATGTAAATTTTTTTCACTTAATCTTCTCCAGCGCGCATTCGTATGCCCTTATAAAATTCTTGTTTTTGAGTTCCAGGTATGCGGCATATCCTATCAAGGTAAGTATCAGCACAAGCGATATGAGACAGCCGGAGACGAGCGCCACTATCAGGCTCTTCTTTTTTATGATCATATTTTTTATCACCAGTTACGAGTTACTCTCTTTATATATCGCGCGGACTGAATTAAAAAATTTTATATAAGCTTCTGTTTTATAATCCGGGTATGTCCACGGCCATGGATTGTAAATGCCGTCTTTATAGAATAGGGTCACCTCGGCATAGATACCCTCGTTTAAATATATCCTATGGGTGTAGTCCTTTGTGGAGAAGACGACAAGCTTCGAAAGATTCAGGTACCCCGGATCTATATTAACGGCCCTTTTGCCGTTTATCAGAAACCGTTTCTCGATAAGATTGGTGCGCAATTTTACTTTATAGATATCGGACAGGGTAACCGGCCTCTTGAAGCTGTAAAATATCCTTTTCAGGCGCTCTCCCATCTCCTGGCGGTAATAGTCCGTATGTCCGAAATCCAGTATTCCGCTTTCAAGATCAACAACTCCATATATCCCTTCCAGCTCTTTCTTAACCTTCTGGAATAGGGCCGTATCCCCGGAGAGAAGTCCGACGGTAAGTTTTACTTTGTCCGGACGTTTAATCGTTCCCATTTTTCAGGGCCTGTCGCGCGAGTTAAGGCTGTACGGAGATGGAGCGGATGTAGTCGCTCAAATGTTTTCCCGAAGGTTCCTTGACGGCCAGGAACCTTATGCCGTAGCAGAACTGCCTTTTGCCGGAGGCCTCGTCATAACTTGCCTCTTCGCACCAGACGACTTCGCCTTCCACTTCCGCGTCCTGGGATGAGCGAGGGATCGAGACCTTAAAATCCACTATGGCGCCCTTCGGAAGCTTTTCGTCGAGAACGAGCTTCATGCCGCCTTCGGATATATCTATTGTATGGCCGTTACTGCTAAGATGCGGCTTATTCGCGACCGAGTATACGACATCCAGCGTTTTTTTGAAACGGCTATGTTTTCTTTTATCCCTTCCGGTCCAGTACTCCTCAATTTTTGCGTGGTGGCGGTTATTCTTTGATGCGGTAAACTCATTTCTGTAAAGCATATAGAGCATCATCGAAAGAAGCAATAAAAAGAAAAGCCCTACGAGCGTGAACATAAGTGCGCCTATTCCTTTTTTGTTCTTGAGATATAATCCTGGATCATATCCCTGTTTTTTGGGGAGAGGCTGTCAAAAAATATCGCGATATCGTAGTGTTTTATCGCGCCGTCGATTACGACAGGGTGTTCTCTCACTACCACGCCGTCGACCTCGAGGTTTTTTACGGACCGGCTTTCGCCGGATGGCTCCGGTAGCTCTAGCGCCACCCGCACTCTGGACATGAGAGGTATCTCTCTATCTACCTTACAATATATCCCGGATGCGCTTATATTCAGGGTATGAGTTGTGGTGTCGAAATCACCCGCATTAAGCTTGAGAGACAATCCCTCATCCCTTATGCGGGGAAAAGACCTTCTTTCGTTAGCGGCCATTTTGTGTCAGGCTCCTATCGTTACCCCGGCGGCCATGAAAACTTCCTTCCGCCGAGAAGATGCAGGTGCAGGTGAGTAACTTCCTGGCCGGCATCTTTGTTGCAGTTAATTATTATTCTATATCCGGATTCCCTGATCTTCCTGGATTCGGCAATCTTATTTGCTGTCGATACCAGATGGCCCACCAGCTCAAAATCATCCTCGCGGATATCCGACACCCTTTCTATATGCAGCTTCGGTATGACCAGGAGATGGACCGGCGCCTTGGGATTTATGTCTTCGAATGCCAATGCCGTGTCGTCCTCATAGACGATCTTCGAAGGGATCTCTTTCTTCGCTATCCTGCAGAATAAGCAAGATTCTTTATTCATAACACTTATTTTACCACCTTTTTGCATAAAATTTCAAGCACTATAGACCTTTACGCCTTTTTGACAAAGCAGGCTTGCCGTTACGCCGGATCCGTTTTTAAGCTTTTTTGTAAAAGACCCGTCGTAGATCCTGCCGACGCCGCAGGCCGGGCTTTTCGATTTTAAAATGGCCTTCCTTACGCTGTAAATTCTGGCGATCGCAAGGACCGCCTTGGCGCCTTTAATATAAATTTCGGTAACGTCCTTACCTGAAATTGTTATAACACGAGCCCGCCTCTTTAGAACGTCCATGCCGTCACCGCCAACGATCTCGGAATTTTCGCGAGGTATTCCCAACCCGCCCATGACCTCAGGGCACACAGGTATGGCGATACCGTCATCGGCCATTTTTTTAATAGAGGGTTTAAGCTTGTTCTTGCCCCTGTAAGTACAGTCTATGCCGGCAAGGCACGCGCTTATCAGGATGGGTCTATCTATCCGAGAAGTCATATATAAGGAAGGTTCCAGGATACGGTTTGAATGCTTGAGGATCTTATGCCTGAGGCTTGGGCGTATCGGCCGGCGTTTTTTCAGCTTCTGCCTTTTCGGCTGCGGTCTTTTCGGCGGCTGCTTTTTCGGCCGCCGCCTTTTCCTCTTTTTTCTTCTTCTCAGTCGTCTGCCAGCACCTCTTCGTGCAGTAAGTCTTACCGTTCCTGTAGTACCAGCGCTTCTTTCTTATGGACTTGTTACAGCCCGCGCAGTTTGCCGGCTTCTCCTTCTTCGCCCGAGCCTTCTTTTCGGCCGGCTTGGCTTCGGCCTTAGGCGCTTCTGTAGCCTCTTGCGGTTTTAGGTTTTCGGTTTCCCCACTTCGCCCTTCGGGCTTCGGGGGACTAGTCGGTTCTTTTTTTTCTTCGCTCATATTATTTTTTATCCAGTAATTTTAACCATTGTAGATAGATGTATTCGAGGAGCCTTCCCCTGTCCGGGCCGTCGATACTCTTGAATTTGACGCCGGTTTCATACAGATTGCGATTCTTGTCGCCTTTCTGCCATGCGACTTCGCATGACGCGAATATCGGGACGTTATCTCCCGGCACGTCCATCGAAAGTTTTATCTCGGTCCCCTCCCTGAGCTTCTTGTCTACGATAAGGAGAGCGCCCTCCTTGGAGATGTTCCTGACTTTATATGAGGCCTTGCAATTCTGGCTTACCATATCACAGATCGCGTTCAACGCGGTTTCGAACCGTAAAAATTTTCTTCTCTCTGTCACGCTACCCTCTTTTTGTTGGTATTTATCCGCCGAAGCACCTTCTCTGTCACTAGTTGATTGCGAAGGCGGATAAAAATAAGGGGATAAAATCTCTTCTATCCCCTTATTTTTATCCACAAGATCAGGATTGGGCTTATTTCGCAGCCTTATTGAAAACAAATTCTGGCTCCAGAACCGGTGCGTAGCCTTCCGGAATCGGGAACGGGAATGTAACCGTTTCGTACACTCCTGCGCCTGTGCGCACTATCGTCATCCCAACGCCTTTCGCCAAACCGATCGTTAAACCAGAGAGAGGATTATCTTCCACGCTGGTGTCGTATATATTCTTTGGAAGCTCAATCCATCCCGTTATAATATTCGCTAGGCCTCTGTAGATCTTCTTGCCCATATCTTGAGCATAGCATGCATTGGCTATATTAAGAACCATCAATATAGCAACACATATAATAATACCCATTAACAAGTTTTTCATTTTCTAATTTCACCTCCCCTCAATTCTTAATTTACCCAAGTATAACACAATTTTTACAATTTGTCAAGCCATACCCGGCTTTTCTTCTTATTTACGCCTCTGCCTTTTAAGGATCTCTTCGACCCGTTCGGATATCTTTTCCCTGTCTTCCGGCCTTATATCTATGAATTCGATGCCCGTATCGTATAAATAACTCCCCTTCCTGGAAGAAGACTTTTTCACCACCCATACCACCGTGCCGCCTGACTTTATCGGAGGACGGTTCTCGTCCAGGTACAGCTCAACATCGACGCCCTGAAAGAGGCCCAGGTCTTCTTTTATGATGACGCATATGCCGCCTGCGCCGATGTTCTCCGTCTCGGTCGATATCGTCTTCGCCGTAAGGCGTTTCTTTATGCTTATTAAGCATTTATAGCTGGCCCTGGGGAATTTTCTTCTGTTTATTCCGTCCCACATACGCTACTCTCCTTTAAAGATATGCGTTAATTATACATAAGGATTTCAAAAAAAGCAAGTTTTAATTGAAATTTTATTTGCAACTCGAGGGCGGTGCGTGTATACTATAATCGGTATGTATAGAGAATTCTTCGGCCTTAAGGAAAAGCCGTTCAACGTCACAAGCGATCCGAACTTTCTATTCCTGAGCCGTGTCCACAAGGAAGCGTTTTCCCACCTCTTATACGGCATAAAAGAACGCAAGGGTTTTTTGGAGATAACCGGCGAGATAGGGGCCGGGAAGACGACCCTTTGCAGGGCGATCCTGAACCAGCTCGATGCCAGGACCAAAAGCGCTTTTATATTTAATTCAAACCTGCCCGAGCTTCAGCTTCTGCAGTCGATAATAGAAGATTACGGCCTCTCGGTGGAGCGGAAGAATAAGGGTTCGATGCTCCGTCAGCTCAACGGTTTTCTTCTTGAGGAGCTGTCGAGGGGAAACAATGTTATACTGATAATCGATGAGGCCCAGAACCTGAAGCCTTCCATAATGGAAGAGATACGTCTGCTTTCCAATCTCGAGACCGACAAGGAGAAGCTGTTCCAGATAGTTCTGGTAGGCCAGCCCGAACTTAAAGCAAAAATAAACTCGCCGAACCTGAAACAGCTGAAGCAGCGCATCGCGGTGAAGTTCCACATAACGCCTATGGACGAAGATGAGATCGGAAAATACATATACCACAGGCTGTCCGTAGCCGGTTCTAGCGGCGAGATCCTTTTTTCCGACGGTGCCATCGATGCGATATACAAATTTTCCGGCGGTATTCCACGCCTCATCAATATGGTCTGCGATAAGTCGTTACTGGCCGCGTATGTCGTGGAGACGAGGGTCGTGGGCCTATCCATAGTTGAAAAGAGTGTCAAAGAACTGGAGGGCGTAATATCATGAGCATAGTGCAGGAAGCGATGAAGAAGGCGCAAAATATCCGCTACCCGGAAATAGGTCGAAGCCCGAGCAGGAACACTTTAGGCAATAGCCTCGGCCGTGTCGCGCTTCTTATAATTTTCATCGTATTATTAGGCGCTACGATAAAACAGGTTTCATTCTCGTCAGGCAAAAGCGGTGCGAAGACAGGCTCGCCTATCGTTGAAGCTATCTATAAGCCCATATCGAGCATCGATATGAAGACGAACGATTCTCCGATTGCCGAAACCTATACCAACAGTGCGGCCGGGTGGAAGGTGGCGAAGGAAAGGTTTCCGGATTTTGTCCTGAACGGTATAATGGAACTGGTAGACGGGCCCAGGGCGATCGTCAATAATGTGATCGTAGCGACCGGAGATATCATCGGCGGCGCGACGGTGAGAAAGATAGACAAGGATAGGGTGGTTTTACAGAAGGAAGATTCTGTAATTACTTTAGGGATGGAATAATCCTCTTATTTCTTCGGGTATCCTCGTTGGCTTGCCCGCGACATTGGTAAATACGTGAACAGACTCTCCTGTGGCGATCAGTTTCTCGCCGACGAATAACTTATACGCGAATTTAAGGCTTGAATTTTTGAGTTCCGGCACCCATGCGTGGATCTTAACGACATCGTCATACCTGGCCGGAAACTTGTACTGGCAGGCGGCGCTCGCCACCATGAGATATATCCCCTTCTCTTCAAGTTTGCGGTAGACCAGCCCCAGTGCCCGGAAATATTCGGTCCTTGCCACCTCGAACCAGACAAAATAATTCGCGTAATAGACCACACCCATGTTGTCCGTCTCCTGGTATCTTACCCTTACCTCAGCCTTGTGTACTCTCACCCAGCACCTTCTT
>JAPLMI010000070.1 GCA_026387115.1 Candidatus Omnitrophota bacterium
AGCCTTCAATATCTAAGAACAGGGAAGGGCTTCTAAGGCCGGGGATGGTATTTACGATAGAGCCGGCGATATACATTCCCGGTTTTGGCGGGGCCAGGATAGAGGACATGGTGCTGGTAACGGATAGAGGGTGCGAGGTATTGACTTAACGCGGAGGTTCACGAATGTACATCAAAGAAATAAAGGATATGATCAACCTGATGAACGAGAACGGCCTCACGGAGCTTGAGATAGAGAAAGAGGGTGTAAGGATACGTTTGAAAAAGGGCGCCGGCGGCGTCTATGAAAAGGCCGTTGAATTTGCCTCCGCGACAGGCGCTCAAATACCGGGCCAGGAAAAACCGCCAAGCCCCCAGCAGCAGGAGAAGCCAAAGGCAAACACATTAGAGATAAAGGCGCCGATGGTCGGCACGTTCTACCGCGCGCCTTCGCCCGAAGCGCCCTCATACGTCAACATGGGCGACATGATCGAGCCCGGCCAGGTCATATGCATCATAGAAGCGATGAAGCTTATGAACGAGATAAAGAGTGATGTAAAGGGAAAGATCGTCGATATCCAGGTAGATAATGCCGAACCGGTTGAATTCGGCCAGGCATTATTCGTGATAGAACTGGTCTAAAGGGACATGTTTACAAAGATATTAATAGCAAATAGAGGAGAGGTCGCCCTAAGGATAATAAGGGCGTGTAAGGAGCTCGGTATACGCACCGTGGCGGTATATTCCCAGCCCGACATAAATTCGCTTCATGTCAAGTACGCGGACGAGGCGATATGCATAGGCTCGGCCGCAAGCGCCAACAGTTACCTCAATATTCCCAGCATCATAAGCGCCGCCGAGATCACCGATGTCGAGGCAATACACCCCGGTTACGGCTTCCTGGCTGAGGACGCGCACTTCGCCGAGATATGCGAATCATGCAAGATCACCTTCATCGGCCCGACGCCTGACAATATCAGGCGGATGGGTGACAAGATGGCCGCCAAAGATACCGCGAGAAAGGCCGGAGTGCCGATAATTCCCGGAAGTAAGGCGGTCGTGAAGACCAAAGAAGAGGCCCTGAAGATCGCAAAGGAGATGAAGTATCCTATAATAGTCAAGGCGGCCTCAGGCGGCGGCGGCAAGGGCATGAGGATATGCCACAATGACGTGAGGCTCATATCGGCCCTCCTGACGGCCCAGAGGGAGGCCGAGGCCGCGTTCGGCAACCCTGATGTTTATATAGAAAAATATATAGAGCGGCCGCGGCACATAGAGATACAGATACTGGGCGATAAACACGGACATATAATACATCTGGGGGAGCGGGATTGCACGATCCAGAGGCGGCATCAGAAACTGATAGAAGAGACGCCTTCGCCGGCGCTCGATTCCAAGACCCGCAAGAAGATGGGCGAGGCCGCGATAAAGTGCGCCAGGGCCATCGGCTATGTCAATGCCGGCACTATCGAATTCCTTCTTGATGAGGACGGCTCGTTCTACTTTATGGAGATGAATACGCGCATCCAGGTTGAGCATCCGGTTACCGAGGCCGTGACCGGGATAGATCTCGTAAAAGAGCAGATAAAGATCGCCTCCGGCGAAAAGATAAGCCATAAACAGGACGATATAGAATTTCGCGGAAACGCGATAGAATGCCGGATCAACGCGGAGGACCCGGACAACGACTTCATGCCCTCACCGGGCAGGATCACCGCTTTTCAGACACCGGGCGGCCGCGGTGTCAGGCTCGACACGCACGCCTACACCGGTTATGAAATATCCCCTTACTATGATTCGATGATAGGAAAACTGATCGTGCACGGCAAGTCCAGGAATGAGGCGATCGCCATCTGCAAAAGGGCGCTGGACGAGTTTGTGGTCGAGCCCATCAAGACGACTATACCCTTCCACAAAAAGGTGATGAATAATACAGCGTTCGTGCGCGGAAGATTTTCAACCGATTTCGTCGAACGGATGTTTGAGACCGCAAAATGATATAAAGGAGATGCTTACATGGCTAAAGACCAGACGCACAGGGACCGTCCCACCGACCTCGGAGTGGTAAGGATAAACAACGAGGCGATCATGACGATAGCCTCGATCGCGGCGATGGAGGTCAGAGGCGTCAACAAGATGGGCGGCGGGTTGCCGAGGGCGCTCTACGCTTCCCTTTTCAACAGGCCGAGCTCCGGAGGGGTCAGAATTCACATGAAAGAGAGCGAAGTGAAGCTGACCGTGTCGATAATAGTGGAATACGGTATCGACATTCCGAGGGTTGCTGATGAAGTTCAGGAGAATGTGAAGAGGGCCGTGGAGAAGATGACCGGCCTTGTGCTCGCGGAAGTCGATGTCGTTGTCGAGGGAGTGCGGCAGCATAGCCCTATTGATAAGGAGAGAAAAATATGAAGATATTAAGCGGGCTTACGCTTTTTTTCTACACGGTTGTATTTTTGGCTATGGGAGTGATCTTTATCGCGGTATCGCTCAACCTGATAACCCAGGAGACCCTGACCGATACGATCAGCACCCTTTACGCGGCGACGAACATAAGATTGATCCTGGGGCTAGTGGGGATACTTCTGGTATTTATAAGCCTGATGGTCGTCCAGTTTACTATGGGTAAGATCCAGAGGGAAAAGACGATAGCCTTTGAGAACCCAGACGGCCAGGTCACTATTTCGCTGTCAGCGATCGAGGATTTTATAAAGAGGGCGCTCAAGCAATTGCCGGAAGTCAAAGAACTTAAGCCCAGCGTAAAAGCAAGCAAGAAGGGCATCACTATCGTGAACAGGGTTACGCTATTTTCGGATGTGCACATACCCGAGACGACAGAGAAGATACAGAATATCGTAAAGACCCGCGTGCAGGATATGCTCGGCGTTGAGGAGCCGATCAATATAAAGGTTCACGTCGTAAAAATCGCGCACAAGGAAGAGGCGCCTAAGGAAGTAAAGAAAGAGGATAAGACCCCGCCGTTCAGGGGAAGTATCGAATACGGCAATTATTAAAAAAGAAATATAAGCAGGTCCTTCGGATGCTCCTGTTCGTCGCATCCTCAGGATAAAATTTGCTTCGCAAATTTGGGGGATAGTAGAATGAAAAGGATAGGCATATTGACGGGCGGAGGTGATTGCCCGGGTTTGAATGCGGTGATAAGGGCGGTTGTAAGGAAGGCGGCTCAGTTTAATGTCGAGGTGGTCGGGATAAAGAACGGTTGGAAAGGGTTGATTGACTGTGACACCGTGAACCTGACCCTGAATTCAGTCTCAGGAATAATAACAAAGGGCGGAACGATCCTCGGGACTTCAAGGACAAACCCTTACAAAAAGGCCGACGACCTTAAGAAAGTATTCGAAAACTATAAAGATCTTGAGCTCGACGCTTTAATAGCGGTTGGCGGGGAAGATACCCTCGGTGTCGCGAACAAGCTTATGAAGGAAAAGAAGGGTATCAATATAGTCGGCGTTCCGAAGACGATAGATAACGACCTCAATGCGACCGATTTCACGTTCGGATTCGACACGGCCATCAATGTAGCTACCGAGGCGCTCGACAGGCTTCATACTACGGCGGAAAGCCATCACAGGATAATGGTCGTCGAGGTCATGGGCCGCCATGCCGGATGGATAGCGATCTATTCGGGTCTCGCTTCGGGCTCGGATGTGATACTGATCCCTGAGGTCAAGATAGACCTGGATGAAGTCTGTGAAATATTGAAGAAACGCCATGCCAGAGGCAAGAGCTTTTCTATCGTCGTCGTCGCCGAAGGCGCGGAATTTAAAGCCGGGCAGGTCGTTACAAAGGAAGAGAAACTGGACGCTTTCGGCCACGTGAGGCTCGGCGGAATAGGCGAAATACTCGCGACCGAGATTGAGAAGAGGACGAAGTTCGAGACGCGCGTAACGGTTCTCGGCCATATACAGAGAGGCGGCACCCCTACGGCGTTCGACAGGGTCCTCGGAACGAGGTTCGGCGTGAAGGCGATGGAGCTCGTTATGGATAAGAAGTTCGGATACATGGCAAGCCTTCGCGGGACGGAGATCGTGGAAGTGCCCATCCATGACGCGGTCGGCACGCTTAAGACGGTGGACATAAAATTCTACGAGCTGGCCAAAACATTCTTCGGATAAAACTATGAAACCTCGCATATACCCCACTTTACACTTAGAGAGGTTCCATATGCTGTTGTTTAGGAGAGTAGGCATATGAAAGACCTGATAAAAAAAAGAATTGAGGAAAGTATAAAGGTAAAAGAATCTCTATGTAAAGCCGAACTCGACAACATCGAGAAGGCCGCGGGGACAATTGTAAAATCCCTGAAGGCAGGCGGGAAATTGCTCGTCTTCGGAAACGGCGGCAGCGCCGCCGATTCCGAACATATAGCCGCAGAGCTGGTCGGAAGGTTCAAGAAAGAGAGAAGGGGATTGGCCGCGATTGCCCTGACGGCAAACACGTCGATCATAACCGCGATCGCGAACGATTACGGTTATGACGTTACATTTTCACGCCAGATTGAGGCGCTGGGTAAGTCCGGCGATGTCGCGCTCGGCATTTCTACGAGCGGAAATTCCAAAAACGTTATCGAGGCCGTTAAGAAGGCGAAGGCTATCGGCATGAAGACGATCTCACTCACAGCCTCGGGCGGCGGAAAATTGAAGAATGAATCCGACATATCGATCGTGGTCGATTCGAAGGATACGCCGAGAATCCAGGAATCGCATATATTGATCGGCCATATACTCTGCGAGCTCGTGGAGGAGGAGTTTGTCGGATGAAGCCGTCAGCCAAAAAAATAAAAAATTCAGCGGATTTAAATAAAATATTAAAACGCTTAAAGAAAACCGGTAAAAAGATAGTCTTTACGAACGGATGCTTCGACATCCTTCACGTAGGCCATGTCACATACCTTGAAAAGGCAAGGCCGCTTGGAGATATCCTTGTTGTGGGCTTAAACAGCGACCGCTCGGTACGGGAGATCAAGGGGCGCGGCCGGCCTATAAACAGCCAGAGAGACAGGGCGAAGGTATTGGCCGCGTTATCATTCGTCGACTATGTAACAATATTCGACGAACCGACGCCCGAGGAATTAATTAGATCGCTCGAGCCAGGCATACTCGTAAAGGGCGGGGACTGGGGCTCAAACGATATCGTCGGAGGAAACTTTGTCAGGTCGATCGGAGGAAGGGTCGTCACAATACCTTTCGTCAACGGATACTCAACGACGTCTTTGATAAATAAAATGAAGAAGTGAACCCAGTACCTTCTGTGGAGGGCATGGGTTTAAGAAGAAGGTGCTGGGTGAAGAAAGAGATTTTTCGGATAATCGACGAGAACCTTAACCGGTCGAGGGAAGGCTTAAGGGTTTGCGAAGAGATAACGAGGTTCGCGCTCAATTCCCCAAGCCTTACGAAAGAATTAAAATCCGTAAGGCACGCCATTTCGAACCTGGCCAAGCCATATCTTTTAAAATCCGGGGGCGCGGTCGTTTCACGGGATAGCGAAGGCGATGTGGGACGAGCCTCGAGATCCAAAAGCGAGATGCGAAGGTTTAGCACGGCCGATATATTCTCGGCAAATATCGAGCGCGTCAAAGAATCTTTAAGGGTATTGGAAGAATTCTTTAAACTGATCGATAAAAAGTCCTCGCACCGATTCACCCGCCTTAGGTTCAACGTGTACGAAATAGAGAGAAAGACCGTAAAGCAAATTTTAAAATGAATCTGATAGAGAAGGCAAGAACCAATAAGGTATCTAAAGAAGTCGAGATAGTGGCAAAGGATGAGTCAAAAGAACCTTCCTTTATCCTTGCCGGCATCGCGAGCGGCAGGATCGTAATCCCTAAAAACATCAATCGCAAACTCCGAAAGCCCTGCGGCATAGGTGAAGGTTTAAAGACGAAGATAAACACGAATGTCGGCACATCCAAAGACTCCTCCAACATCGCGAAAGAGGCCGAGAAAACAAAGATTGCCGTGGAGCTCGGCTCAGACGCCATAATGGACCTTTCGACAGGCCCGGGCATCACCCAGACAAGGCGTAAGATCCTCGAGGCGTCAAGCGTTCCCGTCGGCACCGTTCCCATATATGAGATCGTGATAACCGGCGTCGAAAAGTTCGGCTCAGTGAAAAAAATACCCGCCGAGTTTATGTTCGACATCCTGGAAGAGCAGGCCGCGGACGGAGTGGACTTCTTTACCATACACGCCGGCGTAACTCGGAACGCTGTAAAGATGCTTGCCAAAAAAGGGCGTGTCCTCGATATTGTTTCAAGAGGCGGCGCGCTGATAGCGGAATGGATGGTGGGCAATAACAGGGAAAACCCGTTTTACGAAAAATTCGATAAGGTCCTCGATATAGCGAAGAGATACGACATAACTTTGAGCCTGGGTGACGGGTTGAGGCCGGGTTCAGTCGCTGACGCCACAGATGCCCCGCAAATATCAGAGTTGATTACGCTTGGCGAGCTTCAGAAGGTTTCGCTTAAAGATGGCGTCCAAGTGATGATAGAAGGTCCGGGCCATGTCCCGATAAACGAGATAGAGGCAAATGTTTTATTAGAGAAGGCGATATGCAACCGCGCGCCGTTCTATGTCCTCGGCCCACTTGTGACAGATGTTGCGCCCGGATACGACCACATTACTGCGGCGATAGGCGGCGCAATAGCCGCCAGTAAGGGCGCCGATTTTCTGTGCTATGTAACGCCGGCCGAGCACCTGAGACTGCCTACCCTGGACGATGTCAAGGAAGGCGTCATCGCTACCAGGATCGCCGCGCACGCCGCCGATATCGCGAAAGGCGTCAAAGGGGCGATCGATTGGGATATCGCTATCTCAAAGGCGAGGAAGGCGAGAGACTGGGAGAAGCAGTTCAAGCTCGCCATCGATAAGGAGAAGCCGAGGAAATATCGGGAGGCGTCTAAGCCGGGCGCGGAAGACGTCTGCACGATGTGCGGCGAATACTGTTCGATCAAGATTTCGGAGAAGTGCCTTAAGAAAGTCGCTCTTTAAAATTTTTCGTTTAACCCGCGGAAAATCGGGCGAAAATCGCGAAAATCGCGCGCGAAAATCGCGAAAATCGGGGACGTTCCCCAAGGGGACACACTAGCGTAAACATGACAGCGATTATGGCTTTATTGGCGACCGGTCTTATATTAGCGTTCGGGGCAAAGATAAACTGGAAGATAAGGCCCATTTCAGTAGAGAAAGAACTGAAGAATACCCGGATGATGGGGATATTTATGGCCGTTATGGCTGTGATAACTCTATTTCTCATCATTTTAAAGGTGCTTAAATAATTTGAGTGTGTAAATAGGGGAAAAGCGGATTGCGTGAATAAGAAGAAAA
>JAPLMI010000108.1 GCA_026387115.1 Candidatus Omnitrophota bacterium
GCGGTGTTGAAGAGTTAGATTGCAGGATTAGCGTTTAGCGGATAGCGTATAGCGGATAGAAAACTTACTATACGCTAAACGCTCTACGCTATACGCTAAACGAGTAGATTGCTTATGAAAATGACTGGCGCGCAGATTCTTATCGAGTCACTGAAGAAAGAGGGGGTCGAAGTCATATTTGGCTATCCCGGAGGCCAGATACTGCCTGTTTTCGACAAACTCTACGACGCGCCGATAAAGTTCATACTGACGCGACACGAGCAAGGCGCAGCCCACGCGGCTGACGGCTATGCGCGCGCGACCGGCAAGGTCGGCGTTGTCGTTGCCACGTCCGGGCCGGGCGCCACGAACCTCGTGACCGGCATCGCGACAGCTTACATGGATTCAATACCCATGGTCGCGATCACGGGCCAGGTCAAGACCTTTTTAATAGGTAACGACGCGTTCCAGGAAGCCGATATCACCGGCATAACCAGGCCCATAACGAAGCATAATTACCTGGTCGAGGACGTGCGGGACCTTGCCAGGATAGTGAAAGAGGCATTCCACATCGCTTCGACGGGCAGGCCCGGCCCTGTCCTGATAGACCTTCCATCGGACGTCCAGCAGGCGGAGACGGAGTTCCATTACCCGGAAAAGGTCGAGATACGCGGTTACAATCCGACCTACACGGGCCATCCCGGCCAGATAAAGCGGGCGGCTAAAGCAATAGGCGAATCGAAGAAGCCGATACTTTACGTAGGCGGCGGCGCTATTATCTCGAACGCCTCGGATGAGGTGAGGGAGCTCGCGACAAAGAACGAGATACCGGTGGCGATGACGCTTCTGGGGTTGGGCGCGTTTCCACAGGATAACAAGTTATCGCTCGGAATGCTCGGCATGCACGGCACCGCCTACGCGAACCACGCGATAATGGAGTCCGACCTCATCGTCGCCATCGGCGCGCGTTTTGATGACAGGGTTACCGGCAAGATCGACGAGTTCGCCCCGCAAGCGAAGGTCATCCACATAGACATAGACCCGGCGAGCGTTTCGAAGACCGTCGATGTAGATATTCAGATAGTCGGCGACGCAAAAGCTATCTTAAAACAGCTGAACAAGGCGGTGAAGAAGCCCGATACGAAAGATTGGCTCAAAAAAGTCGAGGATTGGAAGAGTAAGCATCCGTTAAAATATAAGGACGACGATAAGGTCAGGCCGCAGTATATCGTGGAAGAGATCTGTAAAGCCACTAAAGGCGAGGCGATAATCACGACCGAGGTCGGGCAGAACCAGATGTGGGCGGCGCAGTTCTATACGTTCACGAAGCCGCGCACGATGATCTCATCGGGCGGGCTCGGGACGATGGGCTACGGATTTCCCGCGGCGATCGGCGCGCAATTCGGTAAACCCAAGGCAACGGTTTTTGATATTGCCGGCGACGGCTCTATCCAGATGAATATACAGGAACTCGCGACGGCCGTCATAAATAAGCTTCCGGTCAAGGTCGCGATACTGAACAATTGCTATCTCGGGATGGTGAGGCAGTGGCAGGAACTATTCTACAAGAAACGTTATTCCTATACGTGCCTCGGCGGGGCTTGCCCTGACTTCGTGAAGTTGGCGGAGGCGTATGGCGCGGTCGGCATCAGGGTCACGAAAAAGAGCGAGGTAGCTCCCGCGATAGACCGGGCGCTTAAGATAGATAATTGCGTCTTTATCGATTTCCACATCGAACAGGAAGAGAACGTCTATCCTATGGTGCCGGCGGGGGAAGCGATCAATAAGATGATCAGCGGAGGGTTGGCGTGAAACATACCATCTCAGTACTGGTAGAGAATAAGTTCGGCGTGCTGGCGCGGATATCAGGATTGTTCAGCGCGCGCGGATTCAATATAAGCTCGCTCGCGGTCGGCGAGACGGAGGATCCGTCCGTCTCCAGGATGACGATAGGCGTCGAGGGCGATGACAAGACGCTCGAGCAGATCAAAAAACAGCTCAACAAGCTGATCGATGTTATCAAGGTCGTCGACTTCAAGGAGAGCTCTTTTTTAGATAGAGAGCTTATTCTGATCAAAGTCGCGGTGACGGCGAAGAATAGGAAAGAGGTGCTCGAGGCGATCGAATCGTTCGGCGCGAAAATTGAGAACGCCGGATCGAAGTCTATCAGCATCGAGGCGACAGGCGAAGAGATGAGGATAAAGGCGCTTCTGGAATTATTGCGGCCGTTCGGGATCCTCGAAGTCGTCCGGACCGGAAGGATCGCAATGGGTATTGATGATAAGGGATTGAAGGTCGAAGGAAAACCGGAAGTGAACGAGTAGAGATACTTCGGCAGCTAAAATGCTCGCTAATCGCTCGCATTTTTTAACGCTGCCTCAGTATCAAATTTGCACGCAAATTTGAAAGGAGAGTTGCAAATGGCGAAGATTTACTATGACAACGACGCGGATTTGAATTTGTTGAAAGGAAAGAAGATCGCGGTCATCGGATACGGTATCCAGGGCCGCGGGCAGAGCCTGAATTTACGGGATTCCGGGCTTGATGTTATCGTGAGCGAGCTTCCGGGGACCGCTAATTACGAGCAGGCAAAGAAAGACGGATTCAATCCGGTATCGGCAAAAGAGGCGTCAGCGGCCGCCGACATCGTCCAGATATTGACTGAGGACCACGTCCAGGCGAAAGTTTACAAACTTGAGATCGCCGAGAACATGACAGATAAAGCCGTCGAAGAAGATCGACGTAATCATGGTCGCGCCGAAAGGGCCGGGCGCCCTGGTGCGCAGGATGTATGAAGAGGGTAAAGGTGTTCCCTGCCTTGTGGCCGTTCATCAGGACGCGACGGGGAACGCGCTAAAGACCGCGCTTGCCTACGCGAAGGGTATCGGCGGGACGAGGGCGGGCGTAATCGAGACTACTTTTGACGAGGAGACCGAGACGGATCTCTTCGGCGAACAGGCCGTCCTCTGCGGCGGAGTCACCGAGCTTATCAAGGCCGGATTCGATACGCTGGTCGGCGCCGGTTATCAGCCGGAGATAGCGTACTTCGAGGTTCTGCATGAGTTGAAGCTTATCACGGACCTGATCCAGGAAAAGGGTATCGACGGAATGAGGCGCAGGGTTTCCAATACCGCATGTTACGGCGATGTGACCAGGGGAAAGAAGATAATTACCGAAAGAACAAGGAAAGTGATGCAAAAGATGCTGAAAGAGATTAAGTCGGGCAAGTTCGCCCGCGAATGGATAAAAGAGAACGAGACGGGCAGGGCCAATTTCAACGCGATACTGAAGACCGAAAGGGAGCACCCGATTGAAAAGGTGGGCGAGAATTTGAGAAAGATGATGCCGTGGATGGAGAAGAAGTAGAAAGGCGGACAGGGGTTGTATGAGTAAGATTATTATATTCGACACG
>JAPLMI010000170.1 GCA_026387115.1 Candidatus Omnitrophota bacterium
AAGATTGCCGCTCGCTTCGCCGGCCGCCACCAAACTCCCGTATAGAGGGGGAAATATTCCGGGAAAGCCCTTAAGCGCGTCGGAAAAAGTCTTGCCCTCTTTCACCAGGGTGTATAATTCCAGGATGATCTCTTTAAGGCGCGAATCCTCGGTCTGTTCGTAGAGTATCTTGAGAGAGTTTAAGAGTTCGACCCTCGACTTTGTAAGCGTCGCCAATTTCTGCGTAAACGCGACCAATTCCTTAAGCGAGACCTTCTTGCGGATGCCCTTCAATATGACCATGCTGCGAAAAGTTGAACGGCCTAATGACGGCCGCGATGGGCGGGAGACCTTCACTTCTTCGATCGAGACGGGAAAAAGCTCTAGGGCAATCAGGCGGTTTACCGCGTCCTCCTGGTTCTCGGCATCGACCTTCCCCTCCAGGGTTTCGTCGAGGCCCTTCTTCGCTCTATAATGAAAAGTGGGCACCCATGCTCCTTATTAATCGACAAGCTCGGTAACCCGCAAAACCTCTTCCGGCGTGGTAAGGCCCTTCTTTATCTTTTCGATGCCGGAATCGAGCAGAGTCTTAAATCCCATCTCCTTAGCTTCCTTTTCTATCTGGCTTGCCGTAGACTTTTTCAGGATCAGCTCCTTTATCTCGTCGTTCACGATGAGTATCTCGTATATGGCGGTCCTCTCTTTGTAGCCGATAGATTTGCAGTTCTCGCAGCCCCTGCCCCGGTAGAGCTTCATATTCTTAAAATAAGGCGGAAGGGCCTCCTTGTCTTTGCGCTCTTCCTTGCAGGACGGACATATGAGCCTGACCAGCCTCTGCGATATGAAGGCGTTCACGGAAGAGGCGACGAGATAAGGTTCTATTCCTATATCCATGAGCCTGGTCGCGCCGCTTGCCGCGTCATTGGTGTGGAGCGTCGAGAAGATGAGATGCCCTGTGAGTGCGGTGCGTATGGCGAGCTCCGCGGTCTCGAGGTCCCTCACTTCTCCGACCATCATTATGTCCGGGTCGTGGCGCAGGATGCTCCGAAGAGCATTTGCGAACGTAAATCCGATATCGGGCTTCACCTGGATCTGCATGATGCCCTGTATGTCATATTCGATGGGATCTTCGATCGTTATTATCTTCACGCCCTCTTTGTTCAATTTTGTAAGGCATGTGTATAACGTCGTCGTCTTTCCGCTTCCCGTCGGGCCTGTGAGAAAAACGATCCCGTGCGGTTTCTGGATAATGCCGTCGAGCTTCTCCATATCGGCCGGCACGAGCCCCAGATCCTCCAGTTTGAATAAAAGATGGACGGGCAATATCCTTATGACGACGTTCTCTCCGTATAAAGACGGAATCACGGATATTCTCAGGTCCACCTGCTTGTCCTGTATCTTGATGATAGCGCGGCCGTCCTGCGGAAGGCGCCTCTCGACGACGTCGAGGTTGGATATGATCTTGATCCTGGAGACTATCGCCTGATACAGGTATTTTATCTGTTCGGGAAGCTGCATATCGTAGAGGATCCCGTCGATCCGATATCTCACGCGCACGCTCGAGCGGTACTGCTCCAGGTGAACATCCGTCGCGCGCGCCGATACGGCCTCCTGCAGTATCTGGTTTACCAATTTTATTACTGACGCGTCCTCGGCGCCCTTTTCAAGGTCCTCTATCTCTTCGTATCTCACTTTTTCCGCGGCTGTAGGCGCGCCGCCCTCCTGCGTCATTATTTTTTCTACGGTCTCCGCGCCTATGCCGTAATATTTCTTTATCAGCGCGGCTATCTCTTTATCGGGGGCAAGCACCCTTTCGACATTGTAGTCAAAATGGAGCTTCAGCTCCTCCGACGGCCACATATCCATCGGGTTTGAAATCGCTATCGTGAGGGCCTTGCCTTTTATGGTCAGGGGCATGAATTTATAATGCAGGACAAATTTGGCAGGCACCGCCTTTATGACCTCGGAAGAGATCGAAATATCTTTAAGGTTGGGGTAGTATTTGAGGCCGAGCTGAAAGGAGAGGACCTCAAGGAGCTGTTCCTGTGTGATGAACCTGAGCCGCAGGAGCACCTTGCCTATCACCTCGCCGGTGCGCTGGCTCTCCTTCATGGCTATGTCAAACTGTTCCTTGCTTATCAGGCCTTTCTCTATCAGGATGCTGCCAAGCTTCGCCATTCCTATCCTCTTTCTTTTTCCAGGGCGCCGATCATGTAAAATTTGTCGTCGGGGACGCTGTCCATTCTTCCGGACAAGATCATTTCGCACCCCTTTATCGTCTCTTCCAGAGTAACGTAAACACCCGGACGCCCCGTGTATAATTCCGCCGCGAAGAACGGCTGGGTCAGGAAATTCTGCAGTTTTATCGCCCTCTCGAATATCACGCGCTCATGTTTATACAGCTCTTCCTTGCCTATGATCGCGACGATGTGCTGCAGCTCCTCGTATTTCTGGAAATATTTCACAACTTCCT
>JAPLMI010000050.1 GCA_026387115.1 Candidatus Omnitrophota bacterium
GTTCAGCAATAAAACCTATATAATGGGAATACTGAACGTTACCCCAGACTCATTTTCGGACGGGGGAAGGTTCTTTGAGAAGGACGAGGCGGTAGAGCACGCCATGCGCATGGCGGATGAGGGCGCGGACATAATCGATGTCGGCGGAGAATCGACGCGGCCAGGCGCCGGGGACGTAAGCCTTAAAGAAGAGCTCGACCGTGTTATGCCGGTTATCGAAGGGATAGCAGGGAAGACGCGCGCTGTCATATCGATCGATACGAGAAAGGCCGCTGTTGCCCAGGCCGCTATCAAGGCCGGCGCTATGATCGTCAACGATGTCTCCGGCCTGAGATTCGACAGCCTTATGGCTTCCGTCGCCGCAAAACACAACGCTTGCGTGATCGTCATGCACATGAAGGGAACGCCTAAAGATATGCAGGTCAACCCGGCCTATGCCGACGTTGTCGCAGAGATTATCCAAGGCCTTGAAGAATCGATTTCGATAGCAAGGCGAGCCGGCGTAAGCGAAAATAAAATTATCATTGACCCCGGAATCGGTTTCGGAAAGACCGTGGAGCACAACATAGAGATATTAAGGCGCCTCGACGAATTTAAAAAATTGAATAAAGCGATATGTATAGGCGTGTCGAGGAAATCTTTTATAGGACGGCTCCTTCATCTATCCAATGCCGGGGACAGGCTTCCCGGGACGATTGCCGCCAATACCGTCGCGATCTTGAAGGGCGCCAACATTTTAAGGGTCCATGATGTAAGGGAGGCCGAAAACGCAGCCCGGCTCGTCGACGGAATCCTGGGTGCCAAGGTAAACCGATGGCAAAACTCGGAGTTAACATAGATCATGTAGCAACTTTGAGAGAGGCCAGGCGGACGGTAATGCCCGATCCCGTAAAGGCCGCGAGTCTTTGCGAGAGGTCCGGCTGCGATTCTATCGTCTGCCATCTGCGCGAAGACAGGCGCCATATAAAAGATGCCGATGTGGCGCTTCTCAGGAAGATCGTTAAGACCCGGTTAAACCTCGAGATGTCGGTTGCGAAGGATATCGTGGATTTTGCCTGCAGGATCAAACCCGACCAGTCGACACTGGTCCCGGAAAAAAGGCAGGAGATTACTACCGAGGGCGGGCTTGATGTAGCGGGAAATCTCGCGAGGATAAAATCTGTCGTCTCGAAATTGGCGAATTCCGGAATAGAGGCGAGCCTCTTTATAAATCCCGCGAAACGCCAGATCGAGGCTTCCGGCAAAACCGGCGCAAAGATCATAGAACTACACACAGGCCGGTACGCTAACGCCGCTTCCTTAAATGCAAAACGCAAAGAGCTCGAGATATTAAAAGCGGCGGCGCGATTTGCCCAAAAGAGCGGATTTGAAGTGAACGCTGGCCACGGCCTGGATTACGATAACGTGAAAGATGTCGCGGATATCGAAGGTATTAACGAACTTAATATCGGACATTCGATCATTGCTCGGGCTATTTTTGTCGGAATAGGAAAAGCGGTCAAAGAGATGGTGAGGTTAGTCAGATGATCTTCGGAACGGGAGTTGACATCGTCGAAGTTTTCAGGATGAGGGACGCCATTAAAAAATGGGGAGAAACTTTCCTCGGCAAGATCTTCACGATGCGCGAAATTAAATATTCCAACTCGAGAAGATTTTCGCACCAGCATTTCGCGGCGCGGTTCGCCGCCAAGGAAGCTGTCATAAAGGCGTTCGGCGCGCCGCGCCGGTATCCGATAAAATGGACGGATATTGAAGTCTTGAATGACAGGGAGGGGAAACCGGTAATAGAATTTCACGATGACGCGCTGAAATTAAGGAAGATGAAAAAGGTGAGCGATGTGATCGTCAGCATGTCGCACTCTAAAAATTACGCGGTCGCCAATGTAATACTTTTAAAGAAGAGACGATGAATATCAAAGACGTTATTTCAAAATTTCCCAAGAGAAACGCGGATTCGCACAAAGGCGACTTCGGCCACGTTCTCGTCATAGCGGGCTCGCAGGGGTATACGGGCGCCGCGTATCTTACAGCTCAGGCGGCGATTTTGTCGGGGAGCGGACTCGTGACGCTCGCCGTAGGGAAGGGTATATACGATGTGATGGCGTCCAAACTTACCGAAGTGATGGTCCGGCCGTTCTTTGAGACGCGGGACTCAAGCTTGAGCCTTCTTGCCGAGAAAGAGCTGGTGGGTTTTAGCGAGAAGACAAGCTCGATCGCGATCGGGCCGGGCATATCCCAGAACAAAGAGACGCAAAACCTGGTGAGAAACCTTATTACGAGGCTCGATAAGCCTATCGTCCTCGACGCCGACGGTATAAATGCGGCCGCAGGCCATCCGGAGATACTGAGGAGCGCAAGGCGCGGTATTGTTTTGACGCCGCATCCCGGCGAACTCTCGAGGCTGATAGGAAAAGATGTCGACGAAATCCAAAAAAATAGAACTGATATCGCGCTTAAATTCGCCAATGAGTATAATACCGTCTTGGTTTTGAAAGGGCATAACACGGTTGTCGCGGATCCCAAGGGCGAATTGTACATAAACGAAACCGGAAACGCAGGTCTCGCAACAGGCGGAACAGGGGATGTGCTGACGGGAATGATAGCAAGTTTCATAGGACAGGGCGTGGATAATTTCAGCGCGTCAATCCTTGGGGTCTATTTTCACGGTCTCGCCGGCGATCTGGCGCTGAAAGAAAAGGGCGCGTTGAGCCTGATCGCGACGGATCTTTTAAATAAATTACCGGAAGTTCTGAAGGCGCTGGGGTAGCTCAATTGGCAGAGCATCGCATTTGTAATGCGAATGTTGAAGGTTCGATTCCTTTCCCCAGCTCCAAACTTTGCAAAGCAAAGTTTGATCCTGAGGGCGCGACGAAAAGAAGCGCCCGAAGGACCTTAAAAAATATGGAACAAAAGCCTTGGTTCGTTTATATTGTTAAGTGTAAGGACAGCAGATTATATACCGGCATTTCTAACGATGTAAGAAAGCGAGTTGAGGCGCACAACAAAGGCATGGGTTGTAGATTTACTAAATATAGGTATCCAGTTATATTGCTTTTTCAGGAAGAATGTGGTACAAAATCAGTTGCACGTAAAAGAGAATTAGAAATTCAAAAACTTGCACGTAGTAAGAAGTTAAAGTTGATTAATAAGACTTAAGGTTAAATCCGTTCTTTTATAGGTCCTTCAGCGCCTACAATGCTCGCCGTTCGCTCGCATTGCTTGACGGCGCTTCAGGATCAAAAATGCTTCGCATTTTTGGTGAGGTACCAAAGCGGCCAAATGGATCAGGCTGTGAAGAACGCAGCGTCTCGAAGAAATTCGAGATGGAAAAGCGGGTGAATTCAGGGGAGCCCTTGACGCAAAATACGTAAAGGGGAATCCTGAGCCAAGCCTAGAACCCTGAGGGTTCTTTGAAGGTGCAGAGACTAAGCGCCCGCCGCCTAAAACTTGCCGTGATAACTGTCAGGTTATGGTGATGAGATAGTCCAAGCCTCAGGGTAACTTGAGGGCTCTTGAAACCTGACGGCGCAAGCCTTCGATGGTTCGAATCCATCCCTCACCACCAACTGAAAAGATTTTTCGCATAACCGATAGTAATATCAGGGAGTTATGCGAAATCGAGGTTTTAGATTTCAATAAGAAACCGGCTGAGTTAGCGCTTGTTCCTCTTCTCTAAAATAAAGGAGGCGGCGGCTATGAGCTGCGGAAAATGCGGAAAGAAGAAAACAAAGAAGAAAAAGAGATGAGTTGTAAGGGCAGATCAGGAATTAATAATGTCTGCCCTCTGTTTTTCCCTGTTCGATACTAGTCATAATAAGTATACAGCGATTTTTTGAGATAAGGGGGGTATCATGGGAGTCAATAAGGTGGGGGAGAAGTACCGATGCAACGTGTGTGGTAACGAGGTCTCCGTTACAAAAGTAGGCGGAGGAGAGCTGGTCTGCTGTGGACAGCCCATGGAAAAAATTGAAAATAAATAGACCTCATGAGACTAAAGATTTATCTCTGTCTTTTATTTTTTATTCTGACGGGGGCTTATACGAATAACGCAAACTCAGAAGATAAAAATAAGATACCAATCTTTAACGCTGATACTGGAAGAGTTGAGAATATCGAGCGCATAGTGAAATCCGATGCCGAATGGAAGAAGCTCCTTACGCCGGAACAATACCGTATTACCCGTCAAAAAGGCACAGAGGCGCCATTTACCGGAAAGTGCGAGATCGGGAAGGCAGGAGGCATATATAAATGCGTCGGTTGTGGAACAGGCCTCTTCAGGGTCAATGAAAAATTCGAATCCGGAACCGGGTGGCCGAGTTTCTGGAAGCCGGTTTCTGATGTGAATATAAAGGAAGAACCTGATAATAGTATGGGGATGGCGCGCGTCGAAATACTTTGCGCCAGATGCGGCGCGCACCTGGGCCATGTATTCAAAGACGGGCCGCCGCCCACCAATAAACGCTACTGCATAAACGCCGCCGCGATGAAGTTCGTTCCGGCCGTGAAAAAGAACACGGCGCCTGAAAAGGCGATTTTTGCCGCAGGGTGTTTCTGGGGCGTAGAAGAGGCATTCTGCAATATTAAAGGCGTAGTTTCGACCAGGGCCGGCTATACAGGCGGCTAAACAGAGATCCCATCTTATTAGAGCGTTTGCACGGGCAAGACGGGCCATGCCGAGGCCGTGGAAGTCGAATACGATCCTTCGGTCGTATCTTACGATGAGCTCCTTGACGCATTCTGGAAGATGCACGAC
>JAPLMI010000028.1 GCA_026387115.1 Candidatus Omnitrophota bacterium
TAGCAAAATTTAACGGCTCAACCCCACTGGCCGGGCGGCTATAGAAGAATGCCGCGGCGTACAAAAGTTCCGCCTGCAGCATGGGACGAAAAATTTCTAGAGGATAGCTTGTAGTAAAACCTAAGCCGAAGTTATGGTGAGCACATTTGAAAATTTAGGCCGTTTGTGAAGGAGAAAAGGGTTATATATAAGGACTTTTCCATATTAAAAGGACCGAGGATGTCTGAGGCCGGATCAACGTCCCGCCAAAGCGGGACGCCGGCCGAGTTTCCGAGGTCCCCCTTTTTCGACTGAACAAACGGCCGCCCAGGAGATAAAACTTGCGGGGAAATTTTCAAGTGCGAACATAACGAGGCTTAGGTTTGACTGGACATGACCCGTAAAATTTCTAGAGCAGGCTTGACGAGCAAGCGGCGCTATGATATAGTATACGGCCTAAATCCAAAAGGAGCGGTTAAATGTACGCAGTCATCGAGACAGGTTCAAAACAGTATAAGGTGGCAAAGAACGACATAGTCCTGGTGGAGAAGCTGATCGTGAAGGATGGGGCTGAGGTCAAACTTGCCAAAGTGCTTCTTGTCAAGGACGGAAATTCCATCCATGTGGGGAATCCGTACGTAAAGAGCGCGCACGTCATATGCGAATCTCTCGGCCTGGTAAGGCAGCCGAAGGTGATAGCGTTTAAGTACAAGAAGCGAAAAAGCGAGAAGAAGAAGATAGGCCACAGGCAGAACGTAACGAAACTCAAAGTAAAAGAGATCGAGATAGCGAAAGGGTGAGGAGATGGCACACGTAGTCAACGGACGCGACGGTCAGCCCAAGACGCGGGGCGTCAAAAGATATAAAAACGAGATCGTGAAATCCGGCAGTATCATCGTAAGGCAGTGCGGCATGAAATTCAAGGCCGGCAGGAATGCCGGGACGGGAAGAGACGGCACGATCTTCGCGCTTGCGGACGGAAAAGTGAATTTCCGTCCGGACAAGACCATAAGTGTTGAGCCCCTTTCAAAATAATGTTCGTAGATGAGGCGAAAATATTCGTAAAGGGCGGCGACGGCGGGGACGGCTGCAACAGCCGTCACAGGACGATAGTCAACAAGATCGGCACCCCTGACGGCGGGCCGGGCGGCGACGGCGGCAGCGTAATATTCGAAGCGGACCCCAACATCCACACCCTTCTCGATTTCCATTACAGAAGGCACTTCAAGGCGGACTCCGGCCTCCACGGAAGTTCCAATCACAAAAAAGGCCACAGGGGTTCGGATCTCATCGTTAAAGTTCCTGCGGGAACGCTTATCAGGGACGCTGATACGGGCCTTACCTTGAGAGACCTGGTGAGGCCGGGCGATAGCGTGATAATAGCCAAAGGGGGGTCGGGCGGAAGGCCGAATTCCAGAGGTAGAAACGCCCAGAAAGGCTTTCCCGGCGAAGAGAAGACGCTTTTACTGGAATTAAAACTTATAGCCGATGTCGGTATAATCGGTTATCCCAACGCCGGAAAATCGACGCTCATATCCAGGATATCGGGCGCCAGGCCCAAGATAGCGAGTTACCCCTTTACGACCAAAGAGCCCGTGCTCGGCGTGGTAAGGATGGAGGGCGACCTCAGCCTGCTCGCGGCCGATATTCCCGGATTGATAGAGGGCGCGCACAAAGGAAGAGGCCTCGGCCACAAATTCCTGCGGCATATAGAAAGGACGAAGATCCTGGTGCACCTTATCGATATTGCGGCTACAGACGGCAGGGCTCCCTATGCCGATTACCTGAAATTAAACGAGGAATTGAAATTATATTCGAAAGAACTCGCGAATAAGCCTCAGATAATCGCGCTGAACAAGGCCGATTGTCCGGAGGCGAAGGCTCATGTGAAGGAATTTAAAAAAAAGCTGCCGGGGAAAAAGTTTCTGCAAGTTTCGGCGCTGACCGGAGAGGGATTAAAGGAACTCCTGGCCGCCGTATCTAAAAAATTGAAGAGCGCAAAAAATGAAGAATAGAAAAAGAGTCGTCGTTAAAGTCGGGACGAAGGTGATAACGTCCGGGGACAGGGCTCTCGATATCGAGAGGGTAAAGGGCCTCGTCTCGCAGATAGCCTCGATCAGGGATAAGGGTATAGACGTCATCCTGATAACGTCCGGCGCTATCGGCGCAGGGTTATGGCTTTTAGGGATGAAGAAGAGGCCCGAGGATCTCGCCATGCTTCAAGCCTCAGCGGCTATAGGCCAGAACCATCTGATGCATCTTTACAGCGAGTTCTTCAAAAATTTCAAGACGAACGTCGGGCAGATACTTCTGACCCAGGAAGATTTTAACGATAGGACCAGATACCTGAACATAAAGCATACTATAGAAGCGCTCCTTGAGCATGGCGCGGTCCCGATAATAAATGAGAACGACACAGTGGCGACCGAAGAGATAAGGTGCGGCGACAACGACAGGCTCTCGAGCCTTGTCGCGGACCTGTGCGGCGCGTACAAGCTGATTTTATTGACGGACGTCGATGGCTTATTGGGCGCGGACGGCAAGGTGATAAATTTTGTCAGCGAGATAACGCATGATATCGCGAAGCTTGGCGGCAAGAGCCAAAGCGAGCTCGGGACGGGCGGTATGGCCACGAAGCTTGAAGCCGCCAGGGCCGTAACGCGCGCAGGCATCGAGTGTGTGATAGCCAACGGCAAAAAGAAGGACGTGCTGCCGAGGATTCTGCTCGAGGGAGGCGGCTTCGAGGGCACTACCTTTAAATGCGGCGCGGGTAGATATCTTGCGCGGAAACGGTGGATAGCGTTTTCCTCGACGACGAAAGGCGAGATTTCTGTTGACGACGGCGCAAGGAGCGCGCTTAAAGATAAAAATAAGAGCCTTCTTGCTTCCGGGATATTATGTATCAACGGATATTTTAAGCCCGGAGACGCCGTAAAGATAACGGATAAAAACGGAAAAGAATTCGCGAAGGGCCTGTCCAATTACTCGTCCTGGGATCTGGCCAAGATAAAGGGTATGAGGACAAGTTCCTTTAAGAGCGTTCTCGGCCGCGAAGGCCGCGACGAAGTTATACACAAGGATAATCTGGTGTTATTGTAATGACAAATGACAAAATCCAAATGACAAAATACATACAGAAACTATGCGAAAGGGTCAAGGTCGCGTCCAGGGAGTTGGCCCTGATAGATTCGAAGACGAAGGACAGGGCGCTCGCTGCGATGAGCAGGACCCTTCTCAAAAATACCGCACGTATCATCGCCGAAAATAAGAAGGATGTCATATCGGCTGAACGGAAAGGGTTGTCGTGTGCGCTCATCGACAGGCTTACGCTCAACGAATCGCGGATTTCCGACATGGCGGGATCGCTCTTCGCGATAGCGAAACTTAAAGATCCGGTCGGCGAGGTTATAGAAACTATAAAACGCCCTAACGGCCTATTGATAAAAAAGGTTAGAGTCCCGATAGGCGTGATACTGATAATCTATGAATCGAGGCCCAATGTCACGAGTGACTGCATAGGATTGTGCATAAAGTCATCCAACGCCGTCATATTGCGGGGCGCGAGCGATGCCATCAACTCGAATGCCGCCATATTTGACATCCTTAATAAGGAAGCTCTTAAATTCGGCCTTCCAAAAAATTCTATAGCGATTATAAGAGATACCGACAGGATGATAGTCGATTCTCTATTAACCCAGGCCGGCCTGATAGACCTGGTAATACCCAGAGGCGGAGAGTCTCTCGCAAGGGAAGTGACCGAAAAATCGAGGATCCCCGTGATCAAGCATTATAAGGGTGTCTGCCACACTTATGTCGACGAAAGCGCCGATCTCAAAATGGCCGAACGTATTTGTTTTAACGCCAAGGTCCAGAGGCCGGGCGTCTGCAACGCGATGGAGACGATGCTTGTGAACAGGCGGATAGCGGATAAGTTCCTGCCGGGCATGATAAGACGTTTCAAAGACGCCGGTGTCGAAATAAGAGGCTGCAAAGAGACCGTGAGGCTTGTCCACGGCGTAAAGCCCGCAAAGGAATCAGACTGGTATGCAGAATATCTTGACCTTATACTTTCCGTAAAAGTTGTGAAAGATACGGCTACGGCGATAAGGCATATAATGAAATACGGTTCCTACCAT
>JAPLMI010000220.1 GCA_026387115.1 Candidatus Omnitrophota bacterium
CTGGCCCATGCTCACCCAGACATCTGTATAAATTATGTCGGCGCCGGCAACCGCGATCCTGGGGTCGTTTGTAAGGTCCACGGCCGACCCTGAACTGACCGCGATAGCCTTGGCCGTTTCAAGAAGCTCTTTTGACGGCTCATAACCTTTCGGGGCCGCTATCTTGATATCGAGCCCGACTTTAGCCGCCGCGCACATAAGAGAATTGAGGACGTTGTTCCCGTCACCGACATACGCAAGCGTTATATTTTTGAATGAGCCGAATTTCTCCTTTATAGTGAATATGTCGCTCAGGCCCTGGCACGGATGGGCGCGGTCGCTCAGGCCGTTTATGACCGGCACCGTAGCGTACCTGGCGAGCTGGCATACGTCCTCATGTTTATAGGTTCTTGCCACGATGCCGTCGAGATATCTCGAGAGGACGGCTGCCACGTCCTTCACGGACTCTCTCTTACCCATCGCTATCTCATCCGGGCCCAGGTAGATCGCATTCCCGCCTAACTGGACCATTCCGATCTCGAACGAAACCCTGGTCCTGTTCGACGGTTTCTGGAATATGAGGCCTATCGACTTGCCTTTCAGGGCATCGCCGTATTTGGCCTGATCAGATTTAATCTCCCCGGCCAGATCCAGTATCGCAATAATCGATTTTGTTTCAAGTCCTTCGATCGAGATGATATCTCTCTTCATAAAACCCGCCTTCCCTCGTATCAAAATAAGAAAATACCCTGTCCAACGTCGAAATGGCCCTGTCCACCTGTTTCTTCATCACATTCAAAGGCGGCATGATCCTCAGCACCGTATCCTGGGTGCAGTTTATCAAGAGCCCCTCTTTGAGGCATTCCTTGTAGACATCCTCTCCTTTAATATTGAGCTCTATGCCGATTATCAGGCCCATTACCCTGACTTCTTTTATAAGATGATGATGCTTGGATTTCAATCCTCCGAGCTTCTTCTTGAGAAGCGCGCTCATCCGCCTGGTGTTTTTGAGAAGCTTCTCCTTTCTTATCGCCTTGAATACCGCAAGAGCGCCTGCGCAAACTATCGGCGAGCCGCCGAATGTCGACGCATGCGTTCCCGGCGCGAGAACATCCTGGAACTTTTCCCGCGCGACGCATGCCCCTATCGGCAATCCCCCGCCGAGCGCCTTGGCTAAAGTCACTACATCCGGCGTCACATTGTAGTTCTTGAACGCGAACATCTCGCCGGACCTGCACATCCCAGTCTGAACCTCGTCGAAGATGAGCACGATATCCTTCTCGTCGCAGATCTTCCTTAAACTCTTCATATATTCCGGGCTTGCTATATTTATCCCGCCCTCGCACTGTACCGGCTCTAACATTATTCCTATCGTCTTGTCGGTTATCGCCTCTTTAACCGCCTCCAGGTCGTTGAACGGGATATGTTTAAAACCTTCCGGAAGCGGCTCGAAGCCGTGCTTCACCTTCTCCTGGCCCGTAGCCGCTATCATCGCGAGCGTCCTGCCGTGGAAAGATTTCAGCATCGTTATAATTTCGTATCTACCAGTTCGGCTTCCGTAAAGCCTTGCAAGTTTTACCGCCGCTTCGTTCGCCTCAGCCCCGGAATTCGCGAAGAAGACCTTCCCGGGAAATGAATACTTTATTATCTCCTCGGCGAGAGTAGCCTGGAGCTTCGAATAGTAATTATTCGATACGTGCATCAATTTCCTGGCCTGTTTCGCCACCGCACTCGCCACCCACGGATGGCAATGGCCTATACCGGAAACCGCCCATCCGGGAAAGAAATCGAGATACTCTTTTCCGTCGATATCCCAGACCTTCGCGCCCTTGGCCTTTTCGAGGCATAAGGGTATTCTCTTATACGTGTTCATGATGTACTTATCGTACATCGACACGACCTTCTCGGTATCCGTCATTTTACTATCTCCGTCCCGATACCCTCATCGGTAAATATCTCCAGCAACAGCGCGTGTGGAACGCTCGCGTTCAATATGTGGGCCTTCCTAACACCGCCAATCGCGGCGTTAACACAGGCCCTTGCCTTCGGTATCATTCCGCCGTCTATTACCTTCTTTCTGATCAGGGCCTCTACCATGGAAGTCCTGATCGTCCGGTACAGCGTTTTCGGATCGCTTCTATTCTTCATTATGCCGTTCACGTTTGTCAGGAGAACGAACTTTTCCGCTTTTAGCGCTATCGCGATCTCGCTGGCAACGTCATCGGCATTCACATTATAGATGTTGCCGTCGCGCCCCACGCCGAGCGGATAGATCACAGGTATAATATTATCCCTTATCAGCCTCTTAACGACAGTCGTATCCACCGATGTGACTTCACCGACAAACCCGAGGTCATACTTGAGCTTCATCTTCTTCACTCTTATGAGGCCGTTCTCCCTGCCGCTCATTCCGAAAGCCTCGGCGCCCATATCCGCGAGGGCTCTGACGATCTTTCTATTTATCGCGCCGAGCGCCTTATCGATTATATGAACGGTTTCGGCATCGGTGACACGCCTTCCCTGAATAAACTCAGGTTCGATTCCGGCCTTTTTCATCATCCTCGAGATATACGGACCGCCGCCGTGCACAAGGATCGGCCGCATGCCGGCGTAATTCATGAAGATGATATCTTCGAGGATGCCTTTTTCAATACCCTTCTCCTCGACTGCCGCGCCGCCGTATTTTATCACAACCGTCTTCTCAAAGAACTTCCTTATATAAGGAAGCGCCTCGATAAGCGTCTCGCTCTTTTTAATAGCCTGCTTCATCACGTCGAATACTCCGAGTTTATCGCGACATATTCCTTCGAAAAATCGCAGGTCCACGCGCGCGCCGACGCGTCTCCGCTCTTCAGATCGACCCTGATCGTCACGTCCTTCCCTTTAAAGAACGGCCGCGCCTTCTCTTTATCATAATTTTTCGCGATCGCCCCGTTCGAGAGCGCCTTGACGCCGCCCAGGAGAACGTCGACCTTGCCGGGATCGAATTCGACGCCTGCCGCGCCGGCCGAGGCGACTATCCTTCCCCAGTTGGGATCCGCGCCGAATATCGCGCATTTCAACAGGTTCGACGTCGAGATCTTTCTCGCGACCTTCCCGGCGTCCTCCTTCGTCTTTGCGCCGGCCACTTGTATCTCGACAAATTTAGTGGCGCCCTCGCCGTCTCTGGCAAGCATCCGCGCGAGCTCGCCGGCCAGAAATTTCAAGCCGTCAGTAAATTTTTTATAATCGCCGTTCCTCTTCTCTATCTTCTTATTCCCCGCAAGGCCGTTCGCCAGAATAAAGCACGAGTCGTTAGTGCTCATGTCTCCGTCGACAGACACCATGTTGAACGAATCGGCTATCGCCTCTTCGAGAGCGGCCTCGAGCACCTTCTTCGATATCGCCGCGTCCGTCGTGATAAAGGCAAGCATCGTTGCGTGCTTCTCTGTCTTCATATCCGGATGTATCATCCCGGCGCCTTTACACGCGCCGCCGATCGATACGATCGACCTGGCCATCTTAAATTTTACCGCAAACTCTTTTCTGACCGTATCTGTCGTGAGGATCGATTCCGCAAAATCGCCTGCGCCCCTGGCCGATAACCCTCCAACCAGATCGGTGACCTTCGCCTTTATCTTCGCTAAAGGCAGTGGTACGCCGATGATACCCGTGGACGCGACCAGCACCTCTCTTCCCGATAGCCCCATCTTTGCGGCCGCCGAGCAAGCCATCTCCCAGGCCGCTCTATCCCCGGCCATGCCGTTCGCGCAGTTCGCGTTTCCGCTATTCACGATAACCGCCTGGTGCGTCTTATTCTTAAGGTGCGTCCGGCTGATCCTGACCGGCGACGCCTGGAATCTGTTCGTCGTAAATGCCCCTGCCGCAACGGCCGGAACCTCGGAATACAGAAGCGCGAGGTCCAACTTTGCGGACTTCTTTATCCCGGCCCTCAGGCCGCTGGCCAGAAAACCTTCCGGCGCAGTCACACCGCCCTTGACAATGATCATTTCAACGCCTCGGTTTCATCAAATCCGCACATGATATTCATATTCTGCACCGCCTGCCCCGCCGCGCCCTTCGTAAGGTTATCGATGCACGATACGACGATCACTGTATCGCCGGTAACCTTCAGGCCGATGTCGCAGTAATTCGTAAGCACTACGTCTTTCGTCTGCGGCAGTTTGCCTTCGTCGGAGATCCTCACGAACGGCTTCCCTTTATAAAATTTCTTATATATCTCGACGACTGCCTTAGTATCAAGTTTCTTGTTCAACTTCAAATATATCGTCGAGAGGATGCCTCTATTCATCGGTATGAGATGCGGCGTAAATATAACGTCTATGGCCTTACCCGCGACCTCCGACAATATCCGTGTTATCTCGGGCTTATGCTGGTGCTCGTTAACCTTGTACGCCTTAAGGTTCTCGTTAACCTCGCTGAAAGCCAGCGCAAGATCGGGCTTTCTTCCGGCGCCGGTAGCCCCGCTCTTTGAGTCTGCTATTATATAGTCGGTGCTTATCGCCTTCTCTTTCAACATAGGCGCTATGCCGAGGATTACGCTCGTCGGATAGCAGCCGGGATTTGCGATCAGTTTCGCCGACTTGATCGCGTCATGATAAAGCTCCGGCAGCCCGTAAACCGCTTTCGGAAGATTATCTTTATCCTTATGCTCAACCCCGTACCATACCTTATATACGTCGGGCTGGAGCCTGTAATCAGCGCTTAAATCTATAACCGCCTTCCCGGCCTTAAGGAAGACCGGCGCAAGCTCCATCGAAACCTTGTGCGGCAGGCCCAAAAATACAAGATCGACATTCCGCGCCATCCCGTCGGGATCCGGTTTTTTACATACGAGGTCGATCTTGCCTTTAAAACCCGGAAAGATCGAAGATATAGGCTCCTCTTTATCGATCACCGCCTGAAGTTCGGCTATCTTTACATCTTTATGATTAATCAGTATCTTTATGACTTCCTCACCGGCGTAACCTGTCGCGCCGACAACTCCGACTTTAAGCATCTTATTCTCCTTTTCTCGTCGTGACTTGATATCTATGGTAAAGTAAAAAACCTATCATGTCAACTAAAATCATCGTCGGAAGTTGACCGGATAGGTTTCTCGTTCTCGTCGGGATTTTTTTATCTCTTAGTGAACTGGAATCTCCTTCTGGCCCTCTTCCTGCCGTATTTTTTGCGCTCTCTTTTCCTGGCGTCGCGTTCCAGGAATCCGGCTTTCTTGATGGCGGATTTCAGGCCTGCGTCCATTTTGACAAGGGCTCTCGCTATGCCGAGCTTCACCGCGCCTGCCTGGCCGCTCAATCCGCCGCCGTTCACATTCGCAAAAACATCGATCTTGGGCTGGAGGCTCACGAGCTCCAAAGGCTGCATAATGATGAGCCGGTTGGACTCTCTCGGAAAGTAGGCGTTGAATGGCCTCTTGTTGATGGTCACCTTGCCATCGCCGGACATGATCCGGACGCGCGCAATTGAATTTTTGCGCCTTCCTGTCGCTATATATTGAACTTGCTCTGCCATACCCTTATCTACCCTTCTCAATCTATCTTCAACACCTTCGGGGTTTGAGCCTGATGCGGATGCGTCTGGCCCGGATATACCCTCAGCTTCTTTATCAGTTTTTCCCCCAGCTTATTCTTCGGAAGCATCCCTTTAACCGCGTGCCTAATCACATATTCCGGCTTCTTCTTCATCATCGCTTCAAGGGTGGTAAGGTTCAATCCGCCCGGATACGCGGAATAGCTCTTATATACCTTCTCCGACATCTTATTGCCGGTAGTCTTTACAAGCTTGGCATTTATGACAATAACCTCGTCACCCGTATCCTGATGCGGAGAATATATGACTTTATCCTTCCCTATCAGTATGCTGGCCACCTTCGAGGCAAGCCGGCCAAGGATCTTGTCCCTGGCATCGACAACATACCATGACTTTTGTATATCTTTTTCTTTGGCTATGTATGTTTTCATAAAAAACGCCTCTTTTGTAGAGGCGCTAAATGATAACACACTACCCGTTTCTTGTCAATAAAATTTTAAAAATTTTAAAAATAACGCGGGTATATTATACTGCAATGCCCTTCACCATCATTACCTCCCTGAGCTTGGCAGCTCCCTCAAACCTTATCGAATCAATTCCCAAAGATATGGCTTCTCTGATAAGGTCCTCTCGGTCGTCTATGTATAAAAGGCTCGATCTATCGCCCCCGGCCCGCCTTATGACATCTTCAAATATGAGCCTGTCGGGCTTTGTCGCGCCCACCAGATAGGAAAGGATGATCTCGTCGAATATCTTGATGATATCGAACTTCTTCTCTATATGTTCAAAGTGCAGCCTGTTGACATTTGAAAGAAGAAATAGCTTGTAGCTCTTTTTTAACTGGCGGGCAAGGTCGCAGGCCTCTTTGTCCTCCCAGAATATGTCATTCCAGATAGCGACAAAGTCTTTATACGGCATCTTTACGCCGAGAAAAAGAGAGGTTCTCCTATAGAATTCCTTCGGAGAGATCTCCCCTTTTTCGAAAGCCCTCGTTATTTCGGAATCGAAAAAGGTATCGTAGATCTTTTTTGAATCGAGCTTAAAAAGATTCGCGATCTTTTTCGCGGATATGCTGTGATCGAACCTGATTATTGTATTGCCGAGATCGAATACTATTACATAATACTTCTTATTCACCTTTTCATCATGTGGCCGTGGCCGCCCTTCATCATCCCGCCCTTCATCCCGCACATACCGCCCTTCTTCCACATCCCGCCCATATTCTCGCCGCAGCTCACCGTGACGCCGTATAAAAGCGTCAGGACAAGTATTGCTATCCCAAGCGTATATCCTACGGTCTTTAAAACACCCTTCTGCTTCGCCGCGAGCACGCACAAGGCATACCCCAACCCAAGCGATAAAAACAACATAAACGCGCTGTGCATCACCATAAATTACCCCTCCTCTCTTAACCTTCTAGTAACCAACCCTGACTAAACTTAGCCCCTTTGCCGGCATTGTAGGGCCTGCGCATCTTCTATCTTTTTTCTTCAGAATCTTTTTTACGTAATCTACGGTAAATTTTCCGCGGCCGGCCTCTATGAGGGTCCCGACGATGGTTCTCGCCATGTTGTATAAGAAGCCGTCGGCCTTCATATAAATATACACTATATCTTCGGATTTTTCAAATTTAATGTATTCGATCGTGCGAACGGCATTCTTCTCTTCGCCGTCCGCCGTCTGAAACGAGGTAAAGTCGTGCTTTCCCGCAAGAACCTTAGCCGCTTTCTTCATAAGACCAATGTCTATCTTGTAAAAACATTTCGCGGCGTATCTCTTGATAAACGGATCGACAAAATCATTATTGACTATGGTATAGCGATAAAGTTTCGACTTCGCGTCGTGTTGGGCATTGAATCGCGAGCCAGCCTGTTCGATCTTTGATATTACAATGTCATCGGCAAGAGCGCTATTAAGCGCCATCTGAAGATTTTCCAGTGGAATTTTGGAACGCGTCCTGAAATTCGCGACCTGCGCTTCGGCATGGACGCCGGCATCGGTCCTTCCGGAGCCGATGAGGTTAACTTTTTCGCCTGTTATATTTCTGACAGCGTTCTGGATCGTCTCTTGAATCGATCGGCCATTCTTCTGGAACTGCCATCCGGCGTATCCTGTACCGTCGTATTGTATGGTGAGCTTTATATTTCGCATCCCTTATCAAGACCTTTTAAAACCCAGGGCACGTTTAAGCTTTGACACGCCGCCGGCCATCCTATCGGCATAGGTCTTACTTCCCATCTTTTCTTTCGGCGGAAAGAATATTGCAAAATAATCCTCAAGCGACTTTGCCTCAAGGGCCTGAAACAGGATATATTTCACAAAGGATTCGATAAACCGCCTTCTCTTTGAATTTTTATTCAGGATGACGCCTCTTTGTGCCAGGATATTGATCAATATCCGCTTTGCCGGGCCCGGCTTTATCTTTTTCATTACCTTATCGGGGACGGACGGCCCGAATAGTTTTTCAGAAAAAAGTAGCGCCGCGTAAAGAGAGCCCGACAATTTCCATCTAAAACGCCTTCTCTATAACGCCATCCCACTGCATCGTGCCGCCGAATCTGGTTAACAATTCATGTATGTCGCAAATGTGCTTTAATTGAATAAGGTGGGAGCTATCCACAAAATGAACGGAAAGCTGCAAAAGAAGCTCCGCCTCTTTAAATTCGTGGTAAGAGACCCCATCTTCCTGCCGCAGCCGTGTACCATCCCAGAAGCCTTTCATCCTTTCATTATTAGGTACGACGGGATTTATCTGCCATTGAAGGTCTATGGTGCTGCGATCTTCCTTTCCGAATGGCTGTTGTCCAATAATATTCCATATCTCGCCGGAGCTGGCGGCATAGCCTGCCAGGCCAAGTATCTCTCTTGCCTTATCTATATTTTTTTCCTCGATTAACAAGTCTATGTCCGTGCTGACGCCTCTTGCGGCTATGTCGCCGTAAAGGCGCCTGGCCAGGAGCGGCCCTTTAAGCGGCACGATAGGGATATTTTTCTTGAAAAACAACTTCAAAAGATGGGCCGTTTCGTTATATTGAATGCCGGTTTTCGAAACGGCGCAAAGATGCGCCGCCTTGAGTAAAACAAGGATATCTTTCGGAACGGCGCTTTCCCTGTCTATCTTCTTCAGTGAATTATATATGATAAGATATAGCCCGCTCCGTAAGGCGTTTTCTTTAAAAAACTTCCAATCGATCCTTCCGGAAATAAGCTCTTTCGCCCTGGGCAGCATATTTTCATCATGGTTCAAGCCGGCGCAGATTAAAATCAGCTCTTCCGTATCGGATATTAACCGTCTATCGCTCTTTATTGAATTCCGCAACAGCCCCGCCTTTAAATTATCTTTCAAACTTTTTCTCGCTCCCGAATGTCGGAAGAATGTCCGCCTTGGAATCCTTGAATTTCGCGGCGTTCACTATATAATAATCCAGAAAGATATTGTCGTAGCTGTCGCAGCTGCCTTCTTGAGGATCAAATCCGAGCCTTCGCGCGGCCTTTTCGAGCGCCGCGCCGGAACGCGTCTCTATCTCGACAAAATATCCCATGAACGGTAATTTATCAACCATCACAAACGCATCGCCCATCTTAAAAGCGTGCCGTATCTTCTCTTTGCGTTTGCGCTCGGGGAAACCCAAAATCCGGAACATCTCTATCAGATTATCGATATCACTCACCTCGGTCTGCAGCTCCTCGCGCACCTTAGCCCTTATGTTTTTATCGACTATTCGTTTATGCGTGATG
>JAPLMI010000064.1 GCA_026387115.1 Candidatus Omnitrophota bacterium
TTTCTCAATAACACCAGGACGAGTATAGGTATAATCAATATGCCGAGTATTATCGCCGGATCTTTAAATACGAACATGGGTCAACCCTTTGTCTCTTCGACGAACTTCTTCGCCGTATCATACACCGATTCTATCTCTGTCTTTGACGGCGCGTGCTTGGCGAACTTGACGAGGTCGCATGCGTTCAGGAATTCTTTCAAGAGCTTCTTCTGTTCGGCGGCAAGCTCCCTGGCATCTTTAAGCGAATTCAGGAATTCCTCCGTCGTCATCTCAGGCGCCTTAAGCCTAAAGGCCCTTTCTATGTATCTCCTTATGCAATCCGAAATGCCCACATAGAATTCTTTAACGCCCCCGCCTTTCAGGAGATCGTTTCTCGCGCTCTCGAGCTCTTCCAGGGCTGTTTCATGAGGCAGCCGTTCGGGCGCGGCGCGCCTCGACTTTTTAATAACAAAAAGGGTTAGCCCAGATATAAAAATAATCAGCGCGCCGACAAGCCACCAATTTATTTCGAAGAAACCGAACGGGCCCTTTATATCCCTGATATCGGCGGGCGCGGGACTTGTTTCGGCAAGAATGCTCTCGACATTGATATTTACGGCGAGCGTCTTAAGTGTCGACCAGTCCTTCGCGCCGCTCTTGCGAAAGCTTACTTCTTGCTGCGGGATGACCTGTTTGCCCGGCGAGTAAATGGTGATAGAGTACCAGTTCGATATTGAACGACTTCCAAAAAATCCGGCCTTCTTTTTAAGGCCTGCGTCCTTTATTTCAAAATCGCCTATCTTATCGTCCTTGAAGGACGGCATGAGGATCTCGAGGCCTTCGGGAAAGCTTGCCTCGATCTCATACCTTATCCTGTCGCCGATGAATATGGCCTTCTTGTCCGCGCGCACCCGTAAACGGGGCGCATCGTCTTTCGCGTAAGCCAGGGCGCACAAAGGTGCGAAAAATAAGGCCAGCAACAGCGCTATTCTGATCCCCTTCTTCACAGCGATCACAGCCTCTTCTTTCGCCTCGAGAAGAACTTGATGAATTCCTCGATGTACGGTTTGCTGGTCAGTATGTCTATATGGTCTACGCCGGCAGAATTGAACAGCCTTCGCCTTTCCTCTATGAGGGTATGCGCCCCGGACGAGTACTTATTCCGCAGGGAAGCGCTCGAGGTATCGATAAGATAGAGCGCCCCTGTCTCGGCGTCGGCAAGCTCGACCATGCCTACATTCGGAAGCGCCTCTTCCCTGGGGTCGGTTATCGTAACCGCTATAACGTCATGGCGTTTACTCGAAATCGACAGACTCTTTTTGAAGTCCTTCGCGAAAAAGTCGGATATGATAAATGCGACAACGCGCCTTGCGGTCACGCCGTCCAGATATTTAAGGGCAAGCTCTATGTCGGTGCCCTTCCCTTTCGGTTTAAAACAGAGCGCTTCTCTTATGACCCTTAGGACGTGTGGGCGGCCTTTCCTCGGAGGGATAAATTTTTCGACCCTGTCGGTGAATATGATGAGCCCCACCCGGTCTTTATTCTGTATCGCCGCGAAGGCGAGGACAGCGGAAATCTCAGCCGCGAGTTCGCTCTTGAGCCTCTTGGCGGTCCCGAAGAACGAGGAACCCGATGCGTCGAGAAGTATCATCACCGTAAGCTGCCGTTCCTCGACATACTTCTTTATGTAGGGGTGGCCCGTCCGCGCCGTGACGTTCCAGTCTATAGAACGGATTTCGTCGCCTGGCTGGTATTCCCTCACCTCGTCAAATTCAATGCCGCGTCCCTTAAATACGCTCTCATACTCACCCGAGAGAAAATCCATTACGAGTTTCGACGTCGTAATCTCAATCCGGCGTATCTTCTTTAATATCTCTTTCGGCAGCATCCTAAGGGACCCTTACTTCCTCGAATATCCTCTTTATGACATCCTCGGAAGTCTTGTCCTCAGCCTCAGCTTCGTATGTAACGATCACGCGGTGCCTTAAGACGTCCATGCCGATGCTCTTGATATCCTGCGGAACCACATATCCGCGGCCCTGCAAAAAGGCGTAGGCCTTCGCGGCGATCGACAGGTATATGCTCGCCCTCGGAGACGCTCCGTATTGAATGAGCGGCGTAAGCTCATCCAACCTATAGCTCTTAGGCTCCCTCGTCGCAAAAACGATGTCAACGATGTACTTTTCGATCCTATCGTCAAGATAGACCTCGTCAACAACTTTCCTGGCCCGCACGATATCATCGGGCCCGACAACGTGGTTTACGGTAATCTTCTTGTCGGTCACGGCCATCCTCTTCATTATCTTAAGCTCTTCTTCCTTCGAAGGATATCCGATCTTCAGCTTCAGCATGAATCTGTCAACTTGCGCTTCCGGCAATGGATATGTCCCTTCGTGCTCTATCGGGTTCTGCGTAGCCATAACAAGGAACGGCTCGTCAAGCTTATAGGTGTTTTCGCCGATCGTAACCTGGCGCTCCTGCATCGCCTCAAGAAGCGCGCTCTGGACCTTGGCAGGCGAGCGGTTTATCTCGTCGGCGAGGATTATGTTCGCGAATATCGGCCCCTTCTTGGTGGTGAAGGTGCTGTCCTTGGGATTATAAATCAGCGTTCCGACGAGATCCGCGGGCAGAAGGTCCGGCGTAAACTGTATCCTCTGGAATTTGGTCTTTACACTCTGGGCGAGCACCCTTACCGAAAGGGTCTTCGCCAGGCCCGGCACGCCCTCTACGAGTATGTGGCCGTTAGCGAGAAGCCCGACCAGAAGCCTCTCCAAAAGATATTTCTGCCCGACGATGACTTTTTCCATCTCCTGGATTATCGCATGGACAAAACCGCTTTCCTTCTTCACTTTTTCGTTAATCGCCTCTACGGCGCTGTTAAGCATGACTTACCCCCTTCCGAGATCCTTTATTTGAAGATTCATAAATTTCAACGTGACGACCTTGTCCAGATATTCAAGGCTTAACGGTTTGGTTATATAGTCGTCGGCGCCTGCCGATAGCGCCTCATTTATAACATCGTCATCCTTTACGCCCGTTACCATAATAACGACGATATCCTTATCGATCTCTTTTATAATTTTGAGCGCCTCTATGCCGCTCATGCCGCGCATGTTTATGTCGAGAAGTACGATGCGCGGTTTCTCCTTCTTCACTATCTCGATCGCCTCTTTGCCGCTCATAGCGTTAAGGACTTCGTAATTGCGCGCGGAGAAGAATTCGTAGAAAAACGAGTCGATGCCCATCTGGTCGTCGACGGTGAGGATCTTGCATATCGGCTTTTCGGAATTATTCTTTTTTTTCATAACGACTAAAAGGTCCTTCGGATGCTCATTTTCGTCGCATCCTCAGGATCAATCCCGCCTTCGGCGGGATTGGAGCGGGCGAACGGGATCGAACCGTCGTAACTAGCTTGGAAGGCTAGCGCTCTACCATTGAGCTACGCCCGCAAAAATTATTCTAACATACCGTAATTATATCATATGTTTTAATAATAACAAGCCGAAAAAAGGGGCGGTTTCTAACGCGGGATTATTTTATAAGAAACTTGATCTTGGCAAGAAGGGTTTGCGCATCGAACGGTTTCAAAACGTAGTCGTCCGCGCCGATATCCTCGGAACTTATCTTGACGTATTCTTCCTCCGGATAGTGAGCGGTAAATATGACAACTGGTATGCCGCGCGTAACTTCATTGGCTTTCAACTCCCTGCACACATCGCAGCCGTTCCTACCGGGCATGACGACGTCCAGAAGGATAAGATTCGGCTTTTCGGCTTTTGCGACTTCGACGGCGCGGCCTCCGCTGTCAAGCGTTACAACCGTATATCCGCTTCCCTCAAGCCTTGTCCTTGTCAGCTTCAGAAGATCGCCTTCGTCATCTATGACCAATATCTTCTTCGGCGCGGATTTAACGTCGCCCATTTTGCCTCATCTTTATCCTATAAATTTTTTTACTTTGCTTAATAATTCTTCCGGCTCAAATGGCTTCATTATGTAATCGTCTGCCCCGACTTCCCTGACTACTTTCGGAATATCGCTCGCGCTGGCGGTAAATAAGATAACGGGTATAGTTTTAAGCCTGTCGTCGCATTTTAACTTTTTACAAATCTCTTCTCCCTGCATGCCGGGTAAGAGTAAATCCAGCAGTATCAAATCCGGAATATCTTTTTGCAGGAACCTGAACGCCTCTTCGCCGCTAAGGGCGCCCGCAACTTCATAGCCCGATTTTTTCAGTCTCATTTTTGTAACCTCAACCAAATCTAACTCATCCTCAATAAGCAGGATTTTATTTGTCATGTTCGCCTCCGACGTTCCTCGATCGGTAAAAGAAAGTGCATGGTTGTCCCCCGGCCAAAGACAGATTCCGCCCAGATCTTTCCGCCATGCGCTTTGATTATTTCCAAGGAAATGGCGAGCCCCAAGCCTGTTCCGCCGGTTTTTCTTTCTAACTGTTCATATTGCTGGAATAGTCTGGGCATGTCTTCTTCCTTTATGCCGGGGCCGGTATCCTTGACTGAGACCTGAATAATATTATTCCCCCGTGTTGTGGAAATGGTGATACCGCCTTTTTCTGTAAGTTTTACGGAATTATTAACTAAATTTGATAAAACCTGACTGATCTTATCCCGGTCAAATTTTATTTTAGGCAGCTCTTTACCGAGGTCAAGGATAAAATCCAGGCCCTTATCTTTCGCGATAATATTCATCGTCTCTTCAGTTTCTTTAACCACTTCGTTTATATCATTATCCTGCATTTTGAAGACCATTTTGCCGGTCTCAAGCGTCTGAAAATCTAAAACCTCGCTAATTAAGCGGGCAAGCCTATCCACATTCCTTTTCGCTATCCCTAAAAATTTTCTCTGGTCTTCGGTAATGCTTCCTAACATGCCTTCTAATATCTGGGAAACGCCTTCCTTGAGCGCGGCCAATGGCGTCCTGAGCTCATGGGAGACCATGCTGGTAAAAGCGGATTTTGCCTTTACGGCTTCCGCAAGGGCATCTTCCGCCTTCTTGCGCTCGGTGATATCGCGGAAACTACCCATAAGATATTTTTTTCCGCCCAGGGTAATCGGCGACGTACTGACATCGGCATAAAAAACGCCGCCGTCTTTTCTCTTCACCGGAAGGCCTGCCGCAAGTTTAATTTCTCCTTTCGCCTGCCGCTCAAACTGTTCCAGGACGAACGGCAGATCTTTCTTAGGATGGATATCGTCAATTCCGAGGCGCATCAATTCTTCTTCGGTATACCCTAACATCCGACAAATCTCCGGATTGCACATAAAAAACCGCCTTGTCCCCGCTTCCGCTAAAAGCATCCCATCCGTGGATTTATTAAAGATGATTTTGAATCTCGCCTCGGACTCCTTTAGTACTTCCACCTCTTCCCTGCGCATGGTGACGTCGCGGATGTTGCATTGGATAACTTTTGCCTTGTCAATTAAAAAAACCTCCGCATGCATGTCCAGGTCTTTTTTGGTTTTTACCGGCGTGTCTTCGTAATGAACTATGCTATCTCTTTCCAAACCTGACACCATCCCTTGAAAGTCCTTACGATCTTTAACCACGCCGATTTCCCATAGTTTCTTTTTCAAAAACTCACCCTTGGAATAACCCAGCGTTTCCCGGGCGTATTCGTTGGAATCAAGGATGTCGCCTTCGGTTTTATGAACAAGCAATAACACATTGTGCGATGTTTCAAAGGCCCTGCGATAACGCTCCTCGGACACCTCCAATTCTTCTTGTATGCGCTTACGCTCGGTGATGTCTTCGATAGCCAGTAGGATGAGTTCTTCTTCTTCTTCTTCTTCTCTTATCCCTCCCGCTATTACCCCTGCTATTTTTTTTGGGACACGCAGCTGACAGGCATTCAGGATCATGGTTCGCTCGCCAATTCGCTCAAATTTATGCTCGACTTCATAATCTTTCACAACTTCTTTTTCCGGTATAATCTCTTTTAACAGCTGAAGCAGCTTAGGTATGTCCCATTGCCTATCGCCTAAATCGGGAAGCGGCTGGCCTATTGTATCTTTTTCCCGAACCTCAAAAGTGGTATAGAAAGCGTGGTTGGCGGAAATGACTCGTAAGTTCTTATCCAAAACCAAAAATGACTCTCTTAATGTGGCAATGATGCTATCGGCATACTTTAAGAGCGCTTCGATCTCTGGCTTGCCTCTTTGCTTTTTTTCTTTCATCTTTTAAGTTCTCCTTAAAAAACAAAACTACTTTATAGAAAAAGGAACGTTAACGCGCATGGCGAGCTCGTCTTTTTTTGTCCTCTTTCTTCTAAAATATGTGGAGGTAAAATTTATAAACTTAATATAGTCGTCCATCGATAACCACTTATCATGCTCGGGGAATTTGCCCACCGGCAGCTTCAGTTTTCCTTTTATCATTTCTTAAGAACTCCCAATATATTTTTGTATATTTCTTCGGTTCCGAATTTCAGGCAATTATTCTTAAATGCCGCACTCTCAAAATCTATCTTGTTTATCTTTATCAGGTCTATTATATCAGGCAGATCTTTCCACAGCCTGGCCTTTGAACCATGCTTTATCGCGTGAAGCTTAAGCGCGATTAAGTGATTCAGAGACGGGACGATCAAGTCCGATCCTGCGATCTCGGTTTTTTGACCCTCCTCTAATATTTTAGATCGAGTCGCCTCATCAACAATCATAAAATCGACATCCATCGCATCTTTGTTGTTCGACATACGCACCGCTACATTGGTCGCGAAATTTTCGGCATAACCAGCTTCTATTAACGCCTTTTCAATCTTTTTGAAATCACCTTTTGTAATCAAGAAATCAACATCGCGAGTGCCTCGCGTAACTTTATAAAAATTCACCGCAAAACCGCCTATAAGTATACACGGCACAGCTGATTTCTTAGACGCCTTAGCAACAAGGTGAAATACCTTCGAATAATCCATGAGTTGTATTATATAGAAAAAATGGCTAAAACGGAAGAAGATTTTGTGGGTCTGAAGCCCAAATCGTTTAGTGGTGGTGAGGGTTCTATTCGAACCAAACTCACGCTGTTTTTCTGCCCCTGTGCGTCTCGACTCTCCATGGCTCGCGCCTTATTCAAATTCAATAATACGCCAAGCCGTATCCTCAAATGGCAGCACAATAGTTCCTGCCTTTGTGCAGGTTAAAATATAAACAGGATCGTTCAATAGAGATAAAGGTATCTTTAAAATTAAGCTATTATCCTCCTCGGTCAATTGAACCTTCCCGCCATTTATCCTCTGCTTTCTGTCTTTAACGCTTAGGCCATTTAACCCTATATTAATAGCCAGCTTCGGCATTTTGGAAAATTCCACACCTTTTCTATGCCCGAGCAGAAAAATAGATATACCCAAGTCTTTCTCGTGTTTATTTTTTAACACCAACTTTATAAATAAATCATCGCCTTTGCGCGCATATGCCAGGGTAGTCCCTGCGTTGCGCCATACGCTCTCCTTTGATAGTTTAATAACAGGGTAATCGCCGACAAGTTCGTTCCTTCTGGCAAAAGTGAATAGATAGGTTGGGTTATATTCATTCTCGCTTTTATAATACTTCATGGCATTGTGCTTCATCTTTATTTCCTCATTCGTCAATTCAATCCTTAGCCATGATATTTCACCGCTTTTCAGCATATCAGGCGGTGCCAGTTCCAGATCCGGATGATACCCCCTTGGTTTCGGCCATCCCTTAACATGAACAAGGTACGGAAAGATGTCCGGCTTTGCTATCTCGCCTTCCAGATCCCATAGCGCTATTTGCAAAAATAAGTAGAGCGAGCGGTGGTCTCTATTAACGTCAACGGGGCTTGATACGAAGACTTTCGTCGGTTTAAAATCTCTTATAACTTTTTTCATGTCTTCCAAAATGCTTTCGCCGACATAAGGAGCCCCAGGCGATAGGCAGTTGGAATAAGGTACCTTGGATATTCGTGTCAGCATATATTTAAATGGCCTAGTATCACCCCAATATTTAAGCAGTATCTCCATCGTGCCAAAATCAGGATAGCCTAAAAATATGCAATCCTTCTCTGTCAGTCCCAACTTATTCAGCGCTTCGAGTGATTCTTTTCTTCTTACCTGTCCCATGTATATAAATTCGCCATGCCGTATCGTCAGTCTTTTCTCGTAAACTATAAAAGCAGGCTCGTTATGGTCGCCGTTAGTTAAGAATAGCACTTTTACTTTGGCCTTTGCTTTCAGTGCTTTTTGGATGACACCTCCAGTGGCCATTACCTCATCGTCCGGATGCGGGGCGAGAATCAGTATGCGGTCATTACTAGTAAATTGTTGCATTGGTTTAACATCTTGAGCAAAACAAGGTAGGATTGAGAAAGTCAGGCAAAATAAGAATAGACAGGTACAATAGTATCTCATTTGAACGCAATCAATAACGCCCCGAAGCTCATAAGGATAACCCCTCCCCACTGGTAAATACTCAGCCGTTCACCTAAAAATAAGACAGCAAGCACTACCGCGAAAAATAAGCTTAACTTATCAATCGGTGCGACAACGGACGCCGGGCCGATTTGTAAAGCACGAAAATAGCAAATCCAAGAAAGCCCAGTCGCAATACCGGATAAAACAAGAAAGATCAGGCTCCTCGTATTTAACACAAACGGATTGACCCATTCCCGTCGTATTATGACTAGTGGTATCAAGAACATGATTATAACGACCGTTCTTATTAGAGTCGCGGTGTTGGAAGGCAGTCCAACCACACCTACCTTCGCGAGTACGGCCGTAAGTCCTGCAAATACCGCCGATCCTACTGCATAGATTTGCCAATTACTTAACATGATTTTATCACAAATTCCAAAATCGTAAGCAAGCCACAAAGTACAAAGTAAGCGGGGACGGTTCTATTTTTCATCAATAAAATACAAACCGTCCCCTTATTCTCTTCGATATGCCTTATCGAGGATTACTATTTCCCCGTCACTTCCTTATCAGCTATAGCAGAATACTTCTCGGGATCTGCCTTGAATGTAGCGGCGCACATCGGGCAGCACATGCCATAACGTTTTCCGTTATATACGGAAAAGTTTTTGCCATCTACTTTTTGACCGCTTACCGGGCAGATCTTATTGCCCTCATCAGCAACAGAAGATACCTTTATAGGCGTGGGCAACTTCTTTACCGCTTCCTGAGCAAAACATATTGAGCCAACAAAAGCTAATACGACAAGAATTCCAAGCATTTTCTTCATGGCACCATCTCCTTTTTCTTTGTTGATTTGTTTTTCTTTTGAACTTTTTTGCCAGATTTTTTCACCTTTGGCTTTACAGATTTCTTAGCAACGTCTTGTTTTTTATTTTCAGTTACTTTTGTCTGGTCGCTAGGCGCGGTAACGGATGCCCCTTCCGCAAAACACACCGAGCTCAATAATAACGCCGAGAACAAAAGAATGAGTAACTTTTTCATATATTTCCTTTAGGTTTTTAATTAGTGAGTTAAAAAATTTAAAACAATACAATCGGCGGAATGCGAGGCGGGGAATTTTCGTGTGTCCCTAAATATTGTATAAGAAATTGCTGCGGCAGCAAGACAAAAACAAGAGCTATGATAAACCAAGTAGAGAAATAGTCGTGATGATCAAAAATAACTTGGACAGGTAAGTCAAATGCCCCCGATATAAATTCTTTATCATTATCCGGGGTTTCCGCAGTAATGTTTTTCGTGCAGAGACACAAAGAAAGCGCTAATATACAAACTGAGATTAGGCAGACAAGCCTTGGCTTCATAGATCTACATTATACACTTTGGCGTAATAACAAGCAAGATATATGCTATCGGTTATGCGAAAAATCTTTTCAGTTGGTGGTGGGGGATGGATTCGTCGTCCCGCCTTCCATGCGCTAACGAATAACGGCGGGACTCCTTAAAGGGAAACCCAATGGTTTCCCTTTAAAAACGTTCGGCCGCCAGGCCTGCTGTCTATTGCTTGGTGGCAGGGCGGAGGGCAAAAGCCGGACTACACTTTTGCCCGAAGCCCGAACGTTATATGGTGGTGAGGGTGGGAGTTGAACCTACGACATAATTCCTCCCCTCGCTACACCCTAATTCCTATTATTTCTATGAAAAAATATAACATAAGACTGCACAAATTGGAAGGTAAATATCTGTTGTCAACTTAAAATGTATGCTTAAAATTTATGCGAAAAATGCGTTTTCCAATAAAAGCCCTTCTTCCGAATTTCCTTGTAGAGGCGTTTTCCTAAATCAAAATTGCTGCCGAAACTCGGCGTAAATACCGTACGGTATTTACGCCCGACGTATTCAAGCTTGTTAAAGTCGTCCTGTTTAACTAAAATAATGTGGGATTCGTGTTTTTTTGCCTAACAGATAAAAGAGGACTGTAAAGAAGGTACACATCTCGCGCTGGCCGGAACTTCCGGAGCCACCCACACCGATCACCTCTTTATCGCCATCATTTTTTCGAATAAACAGACTCTCAACAGGATTACGGTAATCAAATCTGTGCTCATCTCCGTTTTTCCAATATAGATTGGAGCGCCGGTGATATTCCATGCAAACGCGTTTTTTCGTCCAGCGTACCAGATTGAAGAATTCCTTGCGGCGCAATATTTTTATCGCTTGCGGGCGATAATGCGTATTCATAATATGCTCATCTATATCCTCATTCTCGACTTATGTAGGCGATACCGCACTTGCGGGCTGGCGCAAAGAAAATTTTGAGTAGGATAAAGGCCGAAAACAGGTTTTATTACGTCATCTCTTGCCAGGATGAAACGCCGCTGGATTAAGTAGTCTGCTAGTTACCTTTTTTCTTTAGGCCGCCCTCATCTTCCGGGACTGACTCAAGAAGTCTGTAATCAAAATTGCTTTTGCATAACATTTTCATCGTTTCAGATATAAACAAAATGTGCTTCGCGCTTTTACTGTCTGGATTTACCCTTAG
>JAPLMI010000092.1 GCA_026387115.1 Candidatus Omnitrophota bacterium
GAATCCAACCCGTTTCTGAACTAAGACCTCCGAGGTCGACGTACGTCGACCTCGGAGGTCAAGAATGGTTTCGTATTATGAAAACATTGCTGGAAGAATTCCTGAATTACCTGTCAGTCGAAAGAGGCTTAAGTAAAAATACGATAGCCTCATACGGGGCGGACCTTGCGCATTTTATCCGGCGCCTCGAATCCCTCGGCGTGAAAGATATCGATAAGGTGAAGAGGCAGGATATCACAAACCATCTTTTATATCTGAAGGATAAAGGTATATCGGGCAATTCCATATCGAGGGCGCTCGTCGCGATAAAGATGTTCTATAAGTTTCTCATCCAGGAACGGCTTGCGAAAGACGACGTTGCCGGTATCCTGGAATCGCCGAAACTGATACGCCACCTGCCGGCGGTGCTGAATATCGGCGAAGTGGATAAGCTTATCGCCGCGCCGGATATCCGCGATTGGATGGGTATAAGGGATAAGGCCGCGCTCGAACTAATGTATGCCAGCGGTATGAGGGTGTCGGAGATGGTCGAGCTTACCAAGGAAGGCATGAATCTGGATGTCGGGTTTATAAAATGTAAAGGTAAGGGCGACAAGGAAAGAATTGTTCCGATAGGCAGGTCCGCGAAAGAGGCCGTCGCCAGATACCTCGAGAAAGTGAGGCCGAAGCTTTTAAAGAACAGGCAGGATCCGCACCTTTTCCTGTCACGCCTCGGCAAGAAGATCTCGAGGCAATCGTTCTGGAAGATGATAAAGCGGTGTGCCGCGAGAGCGCGCATCAAGAAAGAGATAACGCCGCATACATTGAGGCACAGTTTCGCTACGCACCTTCTCGAAAATGGCGCGGACCTGAGGGTCGTGCAGGAGATGCTGGGCCATGCGGACATCTCGACGACCCAGCTGTATACGCATATAGATAAATCGCGGCTAAAGTCGATCCACAAGAAGTTCCACCCGAGGGGGTAAGTAATGGTAAAATTTTTCGATTCTGAGAGGTTCCCCTCTCGGGGTAGTAGGGACGTTTTCATTTTTAAGATCAGACCTGTCCCTCGCCTGATTCCATTGGGGACACATCTAATCTTAATTTTGAAAACGTCCCTTAAATAAATTTATGGGGAAGATATGGACCTGATAACGACGCATATAAACGCGGATTTTGACGCGCTCGGATCGCTCGTGGCGGCGAAGAAGCTATACCCGAACTCGCGGCTCATGCTGCCCGGATCGCAGGAGAAGGCGGTGAGAGAGTTCCTCTCGCTCGCCAAGGAGCTAGTCGTGTTCGAATCCGAGCGCGAATGCCGGCTCTATGACGTCACCCGGCTCGTTCTCGTGGATACGCGCCACAAGCCGAGGATCGGCATAGCCTCGGAACTCGTCGATAAGGGCGTCGAAGTCCATATCTATGACCACCATCCGAGGATGAAAGACGATATCGTCGCCGACAAAGACGTTTCAGAAAACGTCGGCGCGACCGTGACGATCCTGGCCGACATAATAAAAAGGAAGAATATCAGGATCACGCCGCTCGAGGCGACGATAATGCTTCTCGGTATCTACGAGGAGACGGGGTCTCTCACCTATCGCACGACGACGAAGCTCGATGTCGATATCGTCAGTTACCTTTTGTCGAAAGGCGCCGCCCTTGCGATAGTTTCAAGTTACCTGAATAGGGAGCTCACGGAAGAAGAGCTGGCCCTCCTGACGAAGCTGATAAGCATTACAAAAAGAATCTCGATAAAAGGCGTTACTGTTTCGATAGCCGAGATAGATAGCTCGAGCTATGCGGGCGAGTTAGGGATGATTTTACATAAACTGATGGAGATCGAGAATATCCCGGTCCTCTTCGCCCTCATAGATACGCTCCGCGACAGGGTGGATGTCATTGCGCGAAGCAGCCTCGCGACAGTCGACGTAAATAAGATATTGTCAAATTTCGGCGGCGGAGGCCATCCCGGCGCGGCGAGCGCCAAGGTCCGCGGCCAGGGTATCGGTGAAATAAAAGAGAGGCTCGTAAAAATCCTTTCGAAGAGCATCAGGCCAAAGGTCCGCGCCAAAGATATGATGTCAAAGGCGGTGAAGACCCTGAACATTAACAAAAAAGTCGATGAGGCCAGGCAGATACTTCTGAAGGAAAAGATGGAAGGGATGCCGGTTGTCCACGGAGGAAAGATAGCCGGCATCATAACGCTCGACGCCCTGAACAGGGCCCTGAAGAGAGGCTTCGGCCATTCGCGCATCAAAGGTTATATGTCGAGAGACTATATAAAGATAAAACCGGAAACGCCGTTATTCGAGATCCATAAGACGGTCCTTGATAAGAAGATAGGCGTGCTGCCGGTCTTCAAGGGCAGGAGACTGGTCGGGGTTGTCAACAGGACCGATATCCTGAAGAACGTCCACGCCAACCTCTTTCTCCAGCCTGAGGAAGTCAGGAAGAAGGTCGTCTCGAATCTTTCGAAGAAGATGGACAAGCTTCTTCCTAAACATATCCTGAACCTTTTAAGGCAGATCGGTCGTATCGGGAATTCGCAGGGTGTGAGCGTCTTCGTTGTGGGCGGGCTTGTGAGGGACCTCATTCTCGGGAAGAAGAACCTCGACCTCGATATAGTCGTTGAGGGCGACGCTATAAAGCTGGGGAACACGGTATCGAAAAAAATGGACGCGGCACTCGTGGTCCACAGAAGGTTCGGCACCTGTTCGGTCATCACGAAAGACAGGCTCAAGATCGACCTCGCTGCGGCCAGAATTGAAGTCTATGAGAGGCCCGCGGCGCTTCCGAGGGTCGAATTCAGCTCTCTGAAAGACGACCTGGTGCGCAGGGACTTCACGATAAACGCGATGGCCGCCAGTCTCAATAAGGCCAGCTTCGGACAGCTGATAGACTTTTTCGGGGGCGAAGAGGACCTTGCGCGCCGTCGCATACGCGTGATGCACGACGGAAGCTTCATCGACGATCCTACGAGGATATTCAGGGCCGTCCGGTTCGAGCAAAGGCTCGGTTTCGCGATCACCGGCCGCACGGAAGAACTTATAAAGAATGCCATAAAGATAGAGATGTTCGACAAGGTCGAGCCGCAGAGGATCCGCGATGAGGTCATATTGATATTGAAGGAAGAGAACCCCCTGAAGGCGCTCAAACGGATGGCCCAGCTTGACGAACTGAGATTCCTCCACCCCGCCATAAAACTCGACGAGAATATGGTGAGGCTTTACCGGGATATAGAGGATGTCTCGGCCTGGTATAACGCTTCAAGTTTCAAGAAAAGGGCGATAGATGCGTGGCTTGTTTACTTTATGGCTATACTTAAGGACTTAAGTTACAATGAGACTTTAAAAATTTGCGATCACTTCGTATTCCGGAAGGGCGAACGCCTGCGGATATTGTCTTACAAGAAATACGCCGACAGGATAGCGAGGATCCTCGTCTCCCGGAAAAAACTCGCACCAAGCAGGATTTACGGCATCTTGGAACCGCTCTCGTTTGAGGTGATTTTACTTATAATGGCGCAAAGCCGCCTATCCCAGGCGAGATCGAGAATAAAGGATTTCTTCCGCAAATATAACGGGGTCAAGGTCAGTATCAAAGGCGGTGACTTGAAGATGATGGGCCTGAAGCCGTGTCCGGATTACAGGAAAATTTTGGAGAAGGTGCTGCATGCCAAGATAGACGGCATAGTGAAGACCAAAATTGACGAGATCGTTTACGCGAAGAAACTGGTAAGTAAATTACGCGGATAGAAAGGCAGATTCCATGGGCCAGAGGCCTGAAAGAGTACGGGAGGCGCTGCGGCAGGAGATTTCGAGGATAGTTCACAACGAGATGAAAGACCCGAGGCTCGGATTCATAACTATAACCGGGGTTGAATTGACGAAAGACCTGAGGTATGCAAGGATATATTTCAGCGTTCTCGGCGAAGAAAAATAGAAGCGGCTCGCGTTGAAAGGGTTGAACAGCGCCAAGGGCTATATTAAAGGCCTTATTTCAGACAGGATAAAACTGAGGTTCATGCCCCAGATAGAATTTAAGATCGACGAAACGCTCGAGCATACAAGGAAGATTTACGATCTGCTGGATAAATTAAAAAAGGAGAAGACCGATGCAGGCGATAATAGAAGCGATCAATAAATACAGCAAATTCCTGATCACCGCCCACATCAACCTTGAGGGCGATTCTCTGGGAAGCCAGCTTGCGGCCAAGCAGCTTCTGGACTCTCTCGGGAAGGCGAGCGTCATCGTCGACAGCGACCCGGTGCCCGAGCATTACAAATTCCTACCGATGGCTGACGGGATATCGAATAAGATCGATAAGGGCCTTGATTTCGAAGCGGCGCTTGTCCTCGATTGCCCCACCATGAAGAGGATAGGGCATGTGCGGGACCTGATCACGAAAGATAAGTTCGTGATAAATATCGATCACCATATCTCCAACGAAAAGTTCGGCCACGTCAACTGGGTCGATCCGAACGCGAGTTCCGCGGGCGAGATGGTGTATAAACTCTTTAAGGAGATGAAGGTCGGCCTGACGAAGGAGGCGGCCCTGTCGCTTTATATCGCCATACTGACCGACACAGGCTCGTTCAATTATGACAATACGTCAAGCGTTACTCACGAGATAGCCGGCGAACTTTTAGGATACGGACTTGATCCGGCGCGGGTATCGGAGGACGTATACGAAAGGAAATCGGTCGGCGATATCAAATTTCTGGGCCTTGTCCTCTCGACGCTCAAGCTCAATAAATCTCAGGACGTCGCGTACCTTGAGGTCACCAAATCGACGATGGACGAGACCGGTTCAGAGGCCGCGAAGTCCGAAGGATTTGTCAATTACGCCCGCTCCATCAATAATGTCAAGGTGGCGGTCATCTTCAGGGAGGAGGCAGGCGGTAAAATTAACGTCAGTTTCAGATCCAAGGGCGAAGTCGATGTAAATAAGATAGCCTCGGCCTTCGGCGGCGGCGGCCATGTAAAGGCTTCGGGCTGCGTCATCGAGGGAACGCTGGCGGAAGCGGAAAAAAAAGTGCTGGCGAAAGTAGAAGAGGCCCTGCGTGGACGGTAAATTTTTTCGATACAGCAATCGAATGTGATGTGTCGAGTGGTTCGCAGGGACGCTCGGCCGCTCCAGCGGCGGCCTCACTCTTGAAATTTTTTGTCCCGCCGCCTCTGGCGGCGGACCAAGCTACAAAAAATTTCAAAGCCCTGCTCACCACGTCGCCGCATCACATTCTCGCTACAGCGAAAAATTTTACCAGGCTGTACCAAAATAAGACGTCTGCGAAACTACCTCTGCGAAACATTCTAGAGGAAAAATTTTTACGGGTGACGCGACTGAGGCTTTTCAAGTACGGGCGAGCATAGGGATGAGGGTGCCCGCCGTTTAGGATTGCATAATAGTAAGCCCGCGCCCCGGCTTTACTACTCCTGTTGCAGGCAATCCTGGCGGGCATACAGACACACCGTGAATAACACTACTTGATAGTGAACCCCATGCTCGCCCTAGAAAGAAAAGCCGAGGGAGCGGCAGGACCCGAAAAATTTATTTAACTAGTAGTGCGAACATAACGAGGCTTAGGTTTTGAGGATATTATATGGACGGGATACTGGTAGTAGATAAGCCGCAAGGATGGACGAGCCACGATGTCGTCGACTTTATCAGGACGAGATTTGGGTTCAAGAAGGTCGGGCATGCCGGGACGCTCGATCCGATGGCGACGGGTGTTCTCGTGGTCCTTATAGGCAGCCTTACAAAATCCTCGAGTCTCTTCAGCGCCGATGATAAGGAATACGAGGCAACGCTTACGCTTGGCGCGGAGTCCGATACCGGCGACGCGGACGGCAAAATTTCCGATTCCGGCAAACCGGCAAATTACTCGAGAAGAGAGATCGAAGATGTCTTTAAGGAATTTCTGGGAGAGATAGAACAGCGCCCGCCCATGTATTCCGCGATAAAGATAAAAGGCGAAAGGCTTTATAAGCTTGCTCGGCGCGGGATAGATGTTGCGGTAGGCTCTCGCAAAATCTGTATAAAGAATATCGAGATCACGGACATAAAATTGCCGGAGGTCTCTTTCAGGGTCACCTGCTCGAAAGGGACTTACGTCCGCTCTCTCGCCGTAGATATAGGTAAGGCGCTCGGGTGCGGCGCGTATCTGTCGAGATTGAAGAGGACCAGATCCGGCAGATTCGGGATCGACGGGGCGATAAAGATAGATAAGATAAAGACTATGGTCAATCCAGACTTAGAGAGATCGTTAATTCAATGCGGGTTATAAGAGGATTAAAAAATTTAAGGCCGATTAAAAATTCCAGCGTGACGATCGGCGTATTCGACGGCGTTCACATCGGTCACAGGAAGATCATCCGTAAAGTTGTACGGGCCGCCAAAAGAAGAGGAATACCGAGCGTCGTCCTGACATTTGACCCGCACCCCCTGAAGGTCCTCGGCGCCAAATCGAGAACCCCGAGCCTCATTTCATTGAAACACAGGATGAAACTGATAGAGGAGCTCGGCGTCGATAATCTCGTGGTCCTGAATTTCACGCGATCTTTTTCGAGAATCCCGGCCCAAAATTTTGTCCGGGATATCCTCGTAAAAAAAATAGGCGCTAAGGCTATTTTCGCGGGGCCTGATTTCTATTTCGGTAAAGGCGCCGAAGCCGGCCGCGCGCTTCTGGAGAAGTTATCGCGCAAATTCGGTCTTGAAGCGGAAATAGTAAAGCCGGTTAAGGTTCGGGGCCGGGTCGTGAGTTCGAGCCTCATAAGAGAGCATATTTCAAAAGGCAAACTCGGAGAGGCCGCCGCTTTACTGGGAAGGTCGTTTTCTATCCTCGGCACGGTCGTAAAAGGCACAGGCCTCGCCAGATACCTGGGCTACCCGACTGCCAACGTCAACCCGCATCATGAAGCGATCCCGCCGACAGGCGTCTATGCGGTAAGGGTTAAACTTGGCCCAAGGCGGTTCAGCGGCGTCCTTAATATCGGAACGCGGCCGACATTTTACAGCCCGACCGATAAGGAGCCGTCTATCGAGGTACACATATTCGATTTCAAGGGAGATCTTTACGGAAAAGAGATAGAGATCCTTTTCGTAAAGAAGATAAGGCAGGAGCGGAAGTTCAAGGTCATCGCCGACCTGATCGGGCAGATAAGAACGGACGAGAAAAAGGCTTTACAAATATTGGGGAGATGAATTTTTTCGTCTTCAGCGGTAGGCGTTCACTTTTGTGGCCGCTTTTCGAAAGGCCCTCGGGCCTTTATTAGTCCAGGCGGACCACAAACCTCGCATAAACCCGACACCCAAACGAAGGAGAGGTTCCGCGAAGCGAAAAGTTTCGCCATCAAGAAGAGACGAAAAAATTTCTTGGGGAGAGCGGGTTGGGAAAACCTAGGCCGAAGTTATAGTGAGCACATTGAAAATATTAGGTCTTTTGTGAGAAGAAAAACGGTTATATATAACAACTTTTTGATACCAAAAGAGCCGAGGATGTTTGAGGCCGGATCAACGTCCGCCGAAGGCGGACGCCGGCCGAGTTTCCGAGGCTCCAGTTTTTCGACGAACAAAAGACCGACCCCGAACGAAGTGAAGGGAGAATATTTTCAGTGCGAACATAACGAGGCTTAGGTTTGACTATGCGGGGACCCGTAAAATTTCCGATAAAATCCTTTACAAATCTTAGGGCGTGTGTTAATATAAGAAAAAAGCGAGGTATATAGCATGGCATTATTAAAGGAAAAGAAGAAAGAGATCATTAAGACCTACAAGGAGCACGAAAAGGATACGGGCTCCCCCAGTGTCCAGATAGCGCTTCTCACTGAAAGGATCAACTCCCTTTCAGAACACTTTAAGTCCCACAAGAAGGATCATCATTCAAGGCATGGACTTCTGCGTATGGTAAGCGTAAGACGAAGGCTTCTTGAGTACCTGAAGAGAAAAGATACCGAGAGTTATCAGGAGATAATCAAAAAACTGGATTTGAGAAAGTAGGAGAGATGATAAAAAAATTCGAGGTTAAAGTAGGCGAGAGTAATATTATTATTGAAACCGGCCGGATGGCGAAACAGGCCGACGGCGCGTGCACGGTCCAGCTGGGCGGAACGGTAGTTTTAGTGACCGTGGTATGCTCGGGAGAGCCGAGAGAAGGCGTCGACTTCTTTCCGCTGACGTGCGAATATCAGGAAAAGACTTATGCCGCCGGCAAGATTCCCGGAGGATTCTTTAAGCGCGAAGGCAGGCCGTCGGAGAAAGAGATATTGACGGCACGGCTCATCGACAGGCCCATAAGGCCGCTCTTCCCGAAGGGATTCATCAACGAGGTCCAGATAGTCGCCATGGTGATATCGAGCGACAGCGAGAACGATTCCGATGTCCTGGCTATGATAGGCGCATCGGCGGCCCTGACGATATCGGACATTCCGTTTAATGGGCCGATAGGCGCCGTGCGGATCGGCAGGATAGACGGTAAATTCATCGTCAATCCGACGTTTGAAGAGCTTGAGACCGGCGATCTCGACCTTGTGGTGGCGGGAACGCGTTCCAGCGTCATTATGATAGAATCCGGCTCTAAAGAGCTGAGCGAAGAGGTCATAGCCGATGCGGTGGCTTTCGCGCATAA
>JAPLMI010000121.1 GCA_026387115.1 Candidatus Omnitrophota bacterium
ATAGAGATCCTGCTCGGCCTGGTAATTGTTTCATTTCTATTCTATATGATGTTAAAATTATACTTCAAAGGCCCCCAGGTCGATAAAGGGATGTCAAAAACCCTGTCAGAACAAGGGATAGATACTAAAAATTATAAAACATTTCTCGACACTACTAGGCAGAAGCTCAAAAATATTGAAAAGCAGCAGGCAGCGAGACAGAAGGAGGCGGAGGAGTTGAGGTAGAAATAAGCGGACATTTATGGGAGAGATGAAGCCATGAAGTATAAAAAAGAATTAATGAGTGTTAGGCCCATTTATAAGAAATTACTGATCACGGCAATTGTTATCTATATCATAGGTTCGTGTATGATACAAACAGACCTATGTTATAGGCTTGGCAGAGTAGAGCACAAATTGTGCCATACCTCTTGCGGGCATCATTAATGGAAGCGTAGATGAAGACGGTAATCATACTTCTCGCTATAATCTGTTTGTGGGCGCCTGCAGCGATGCCGAGAATGATGCTGGAGGAAAGGATGGGGTCGGAGGAGGTACCGGAGCCCGTTCTTCTGGCGCCGGTAAAAGAGTCGGTCGATCTCTTCGGAACAGTACGAGAAAAGCCTTCCATCAAAGATGTTTGAGAATGGGAAAATTTACACATGGACCCTGAGACAGGTTTATGATGAGGGCAGGAAGAGCTTGCGGAGTTACAATACATTTAAAGTGGTAAAATAGCCGGAGAAACGGCGATGGCGGACTGTACTAACAAGAAGAAAAACATGGCGATGTGCAACTGCACATATGCCGGATGCTCGAGGCATGGCATATGCTGCGAATGCCTGGCCTATCACAGAAAGAGCGATGAGCTGCCTGCGTGTTATTTTGATAAAGAGGCGGAAAGAACGTATGACCGCTCCTTTAATAATTTCATGAGAAACAGATGAAAATAATAACGCAAACCATAACGATCAGTGAGCTTAAGCAAATGGCTGCCAGTTTGTTTGGGAATATGGTGAAGGCGGTTGTCGATGTTGATAGAGAGCTTGTTGCCGTAGATGCCGAACTTCATTCTGATCTCGAAGCGCTGCTCCTCGAGAATGGGTCGAAACAGAAAAACCTTTGGGGAATCAATTTTTATCCGGAGATGAGCGGTGATAATTTTGTTGAGTTTGATTCCATGATAAATATGCGCCCATCTCAGAACAACAGAAGCCGCGGCGTAGAAAATGAAGCAATGCGGAAGAAGATTATTGAAATAGCCGTGAAGAGGGTTAAGCGATGAGCTATCAGCACAAAGATCTTGCCATGGGACGTTGGAACAAGTTGTCATTCCTCGAACAAATGGCGAATGTCGGCAGCGAAGTGGAGCGCGCCCTGAATTGGCAGGCAAAGAATAATTCCGTCTATTGCCAAAAGGCTTTTGAGCGCGGCCTTGAGCTATTGGATTTAACTCTGGACGGCGTCAAGGGTTTTGCCCGCCTTAAGGAACTTGCCAGGGTACGAGAAGCTATGGTTGATTACTTTCTCGGGGAAAACAGTTTTTTATCTACTGAAAGCTTATGGCGAAAATACTTTTCGTCTTTTACCTATGCTGCGCGTAAAAATTATTAATTAGGAGATTTTATGGCGGATATAAAGATACAGAAGCTGACTAAGGAAGAGCTGGCGAAGATGGGCGTATTTTCGTGGCCGATATGGGAGAAGGAATCCTCAAGGTTCGACTGGAAATACGATTCGGTAGAGCAGTGCTATCTTCTCGAAGGGGACGTGACAGTCACATACAGCGGCGGAAAGCCGGTCCGGTTCGGAAAGGGCGACTTTGTCACTTTCTCTAAAGGACTGGCATGCATATGGGATATAAAAATTCCCGTAAAGAAACATTACAATTTTAAATAATCCGAGATAGACAAAATTTGTGAGTATCTTAGTTGTCGGTTCGGTTGCGATAGATTCGATCAAGACGCCGTTCGGCCAGAGAAGTGAGGCGCTCGGCGGCTCTGCGACATATTTTTCCATGGCGGCGTCCTTCTTCAACAAGGTCAATATCGTCGCGACGGTGGGTGAGGATTTCCCCAAGAAATATATCGCTCTATTCAAAAGCAAATCGATCGGCGTCGACGGGCTGCATATCGCCCGCGGCAAGACATTCAGGTGGAAGGGCTGGTATGATTATGACCTCAATACGGCGCATACGGTCTATACGCATCTTAACGTATTCAAAGATTTTAAACCCGAAGTGCCGCGGCCCTTACGTAAATCTGGGTGCGTATTTTTGGCGAATATCGACCCGGAGTTGCAGTATAACGTATTGAAGCAGATCGAGCGTCCGAGGATCGTTGCCGCAGACTCTATGAACTATTGGCTGGAACACAAGAAAAAGGCATTCGAGCGGCTTCTGGACAAGGTCGACGTGCTGCTCCTGAACGACGCCGAGGCGAGGCAATTCAGCGGCGAGTCAAACTTAGTAAATGCCGCCAAGTTCATCATTTCGGCCGGGCCGAAGGTCGTGATCATAAAGAAGGGTGAGCACGGTGTAATATATTTTTCAAAGAGCTCACATTTCATCGCGCCCGCGTATCTTCTCGAATCGATATATGACCCTACGGGCGCGGGAGATACGTTCGCCGGCGGCCTAATGGGTTATTTAAGCAAGGTTCCTAAAATAAATGAAGCGGGTATACGAAAAGGCATAATATACGGCAGCATATTGGCATCATTCGCGGTGGAAGATTTCAGCATCAACAGGCTTTTGGATATATCGATGAAAGATATAAAAAAAAGAAATAGACATTACAGGTAGGTAACGAGGTTTTGATGCCGAGCGAGCGTAGTTCAATGGTAGAATA
>JAPLMI010000097.1 GCA_026387115.1 Candidatus Omnitrophota bacterium
AGGTACCAGCATAGTCTCGGGACTGCGCATATGGGATAACGTAAAGAATGTCAATTTTGCAAAAGCGAATTTCCTTCTCGACCTGGACAGGGTCGCCGGGGAGCTTTATCGGTCTCTTGACATACCGGTCATAGGATTCGAGGGGAAATCGCTTGAACTCTCATTCCCGGTCGTGTCGGGAGATTCTCTGGTCAAGGCCGCGTATCTATTCGACCGCGAAAAGAAGGTTCTCGTGAGGAGGCAGACGAGCTTCAAGGAGCTTCTCTCCGATACGATAGATAAGGCGTATACGGAAAAAGAGGTTATGGCCCCGGACGAACTAGCCTTCAGCTATTACGAGTTCAATAAAGATAAAAATACCGGCGAGTGGACAGCCGAGTGGCCGAAAACGAAAGGCATATTCAACGCCGTAAAAATTACAGGGAAATTCAAGAATGAGGAATTCACTAAAACGGTCTTTATACCGATATCGCCGCCCAGATAATAAAGGAAGCCTGCTTGTCGTGGCGCTCTGGGCCCTGGTATTTTTCTCGCTTCTGTGCGCCGGATTATATTCAGTTGTCTCTTCCTACGCTTCGATCATGAAGCGCCTGGAAGACCGGATATTATGCCGTTATCTTGCCAAGGCCGCGTATTATGACGCGCTTAGCGTCCTGGCGGGCAAGGCGGATCCGGATAAGTATGATAACGACTTGAAGTTAGGGAGCGATCATACCTCCGGTCTTGGCAGCGGTAAATATACTTACCGGATAATAGGCGAGGAGAATAAGATCAATATAAACAAAGCGCCGCAAGAGGTCCTCGCGCGCCTTCCCGGCATGGATAAGGGCCTGGCGGAGCATATTACGCTCTCGAAGCTGCGGCCTTTTTACGTTAAGGAAGAAGCGCTTTTAGTCGAGGGTATCTCCGAAGAAAAGTATCTGGGCTTCAAGGATTTTGTGACGGTCTACGGCGAAGGCAAGGTCAATGTCAATATAGCTTCGCACGAGGTGTTGAAAGCCCTGGGAATGAGCGACGGCCTGATATCGCAAATAGACGAATTCCTCCTGGGGCCCGACGGCAAGGCGGGCACAAAAGACGACGAGGCCTTCAAAAGCGCAGACGTTATACTGACCGCGCTTAAATGGATCTCGACAGAGGAGAAGACGGTCATCCTGAATTTAACGGCGAGCGGAACGTTGACCGCCGAATCAAAGGTATATTCATTGAAGGTCAATACCGAAATATTTGGCAGAATTGGGCCGGAATACGATATAATAACGGATGGCAGGAGGATACTGAGGTGGATAGAGTAACGAAAGAACTAAAGAACTAAAGAACGGAAGAACTAAAAAACCCGGGAGAAAGAAATGATCAAGAAAAAAACTGAAAAAGGATTTACCCTGGTCGAGCTGATGCTCGTTGTGATAATAATAAGCGTTCTTGTGGCGATGATAGTCCCGCGCATGGCAGGAAGGTCAGAAGAGGCGCGCGTCGCGGTAGCAAAGGCGGACGTCGAGCTCAATGTCGCGACCGCTCTAAAGCTTTATGAGCTGGATAACGGCGCTTATCCGACCACAGAGGAAGGCCTTGCCGCTTTACAGAGCGCTTCTCCGTCGGCAAAGAACTGGAAAGGGCCGTACCTGGAGAAAGAGCCTGTTGATCCATGGGGAAATAACTATACCTATAGGTCGCCGGGCACGCATAAAAAGGATTACGACCTCTACTCTTTAGGTAAAGACGGTATTGAGAGCGCCGATGACGTGACTAACTGGAGCGCCGCAAAATAATTATCTAACGGCCGCTATCCTTGCGCTTTGAAAAACAATCCTTGCAGTATACCGGACGGTCTTCCCTGGGTTTGAAAGGGACTTCGCATTCTTTCTTACATTCCGCGCAGATCGCTTTGTGCATCTCTCTCGGCCCTCCGCCGAATCCACTGCCACCTTGATACGCCATATTACCTCCTTTTTTGTTACAACATTATACCACATAGCCGGTGATGAAGATATAGATTATTTTAAATAATTTTAAATAACAATGGACAACCGGTGGAGGCGCGGGGTATAATAACATAGGGTTGCCGAATGGCTAAAAAAATAAGAACAAATAAAAAACACAGGATCTGCAGGGTTACCGGCTGCAAGCATATTTTAAGCATCTATAACACCGAGAACCATTGTCACGTTCATCAGCAGTTTGCCATGGTGCGGCAAACACCTTCCATGTCGCTCATAAAACAGTAAACCATGAATATAATCTGATCATGCCCCAGCGATATCAACAATCAAGCGGTTCTTTTTACGGCTTAGGCATCGCGCCCAAGATTCTCGAAATATTGGACCGCATGCAATTTACAATTCCTACTCCGATTCAGCATAAAGCCATACCCATCGCGATAGAAGGCAAGGATGTTATCGGAGTGGCGCAAACCGGGACCGGAAAGACGCTCGCTTTCGCCATCCCTATCATTCAGCGTCTGGCTCAAGCCAAGGGACGGTGCCTGATTCTTACCCCTACCAGAGAACTCGCTTTGCAGGTCGACGAAACGTTTCAAAAACTCGCCCCCATATTCGGCATGCGCACAGCCGTTCTGATAGGCGGCGCTTCCATGCATCTACAGCTGCAGAATTTACGGAAGAACCCCCGCATTCTTATCGCGACGCCCGGCCGGCTCGTAGATCATATAAATCAACGCACGGTGCTTTTAGCCGACGTAACCGTATTAGTCCTGGATGAAGCAGACCGCATGCTCGACATGGGATTTTTGCCGCAGATCGAACAAGTCCTGAAGCGTATCCCGAGCCAAAGACAGAC
>JAPLMI010000184.1 GCA_026387115.1 Candidatus Omnitrophota bacterium
CAAGAAATCCGCAATGCTCGCCGAGCTCAAACGCATCAAATCTTCCCTCGGCGAACCCGGCGCCTCCCTCCGCGCCGCCAAAGCAATTCTTCCGTATCTACAATAAATCTATCTTACAATTTTTTTCGCTTCAATCATCAGGCGTAACTTTTGTGGGCGTTGCTTTCGCTTGTCGTCCTGTTACATTGGGCATGTAACAGGACTGTGAAAAAATTTTGATGGCCGTCCAACCTGCCAATAAGCGGTATCAATTGTGCAGTTTGTCCGGCCTGTCTATATCGCCCCAATGTATCAAAATTTTTAACAGTCGCTCCAGGCGGACTACAAAAGTTCCGCCTGCACCAAGAGACGAAAAAATTTTTTGGAAGAGCGGGTTGGGAAATTTTACGGGTGACGCTCCCGAGGCTTTTCGCGTATGGGCGAGCATAGGGATGGGGGTGCCCGCCGTTTAGGATTGCATAATAGTAAGCCCGCGCCCCAATATTTAGCTGGTCCTGTTGCAAGCAATCCTGGCGGGCATACAGACACACCGTGGAGTTACACATGTCGATTGTGAACCCCATGCGAGCCCTAGAAAGAAAAGCCGAGGGAGCGGCAGGACCCGGAAAATTTAGTTAACTAGCGGTGCAAACATAACGAGTTTTAGGTTTAGAGGATAAATACAAAGGAGATGAATACGATGGAACGGAAGAAATTTATGATCACTGACTTACGGACCAAGAAGCGGGATGGGAAGAAGATCACGATGCTGACGGCGTACGACTATCCGATGGCGAGGCTCGTCGATGAGGCGGGTATAGACATGATACTGGTCGGAGACTCGGTCGGCATGGTGGTGCTCGGATATGATTCGACGGTGCCGGTGACGATGGACGAGATGATCCACCACGCGAAGGCCGTTCGCCGCGGCACGAAATACGCCTTTCTCATCGGCGACATGCCTTTCATGTCATACCAGGTTTCGACGGAAGAGGCGGTCCGGAACGCAGGCCGATTTTTGAAGGAAGCGGGCTGCGACGCGGTGAAGCTCGAAGGCGGGGACGAAGTCATTGACGCCACGATCGCCATCGTCAACGCCGGCATTCCGGTATTAGGCCACCTCGGCCTCACGCCGCAGACGATCTCCAAGCTCGGCGGATTTAAGGTTCAGGGAAAGACCGCCGAAGGGGCGCAGAAGATCCTCGAGGAGGCGATGAAGCTCCAGCGCGCAGGCTGTTTCGCAATCGTATTGGAGTGCGTGCCCGACCTGGTCGCGAAGATGATAACTGAAAAATTATCGATACCCACTATCGGCATAGGCGCGGGCCCTCATTGCGACGGGCAGGTGCTCGTGACTAACGACATGGTCGGCCTCTATGACAGGTTCGTCCCGAAATTCGTAAAACAGTACGTGAAGCTCTCGACGGCGATACTCGAAGGATTTAAGAAATATAAAGATGAAGTCGAAAAGGGCGTATATCCGGACAAAGAACATAGCTTTGCGATCAAAGAGGAAGAGATCGATAAGCTGAAGAAAACGAAAAAACGAAAAAACTAAAAAACGAAAGAACCAAAAAACTTTAAAATTTTGTTTTTACGTTCTTAAGTTTTTACGTTTTTTGGTTAATGGTTTATTTCCGGAGGGTATTTATGAAGATCGCTGTGGTCGGCCCGGGCGCGATGGGTTGTCTTATATCGGCATATCTTAAGAATAAGACAAAAGAGGAAGTGTGGCTGTATGATAAATTTCCCGAAAGGGCCGGACATATCCGCGAGAATTCGGTTAAGGTGGAGACCCAAAATTTCGCCTTTCAGGCAAAATTGAACGTGACCTGCGACGCCAAAGAGATCGGTATATGCGATCTCGTCATGATCTGCGTCAAGAGTTATTCGACCGAGGACGCCTGTAAGGATATTAAAGAGATGGTCGGAGAAAATACCCGTGTAATGACCATACAGAACGGTATCGGCAACGTCCAGGTCCTTAACGATTATTTCGGCGCGGATAAGGTGATAGCGGGCATCACAAACCACGGAGCGACGCTTTTGGGGATCGGCCACGTGAGGCACGCAGGCCGCGGCGATACGATAATAGGCAAAGCTGACGGCAGGCTCTCCGGCGCATTGAAAGAGATATCGGGCATCTTTAACAGGTGCGGGTTCGAAACAAAGATATCCAAGGATATAGATTCGGTCATCTGGAGCAAGCTTATAATCAACGTGGGAATAAACGCCCTTACCGCCATAACGCGGTTGAATAACGGTCGGCTTATCGAATACGAGGAATCCCGGTCTCTTCTAAGGAACGCTGTCCAGGAAGCGGCGCGGATAGTCAAGCGTAAGCGTATAAAATTGGCATATGATTATCCGATACAGAAGGTGGAGTCGGTCTGCAAGGGGACGGCCCAGAATATCTCAAGCATGCTCCAGGATGTCCTGAACAAGAAACGGACAGAGATAGATTTTATAAACGGCGCAATCGTAAGACAGGGAAAGTCGCTCGGGATACCTACACCGGTCAACGAAGTCCTCACTAATATCGTAAAGACGATCGAGACAAGTTATGACAGGCAGGCAAGATAGCGAGATCAGATGATCATAATCGGCGAGCGCATAAACTCAACGAGGCCAAAGATCCAGGAAGCGATCAAGTCCAGGAATATAGCGTATATCCTGAAAGAGGCTCAGTCTCAACTGGCCAATGGCGCCGGATTCATCGACATCAATTGCGCCGTGACCTCAGGCGATGAAATCCAGGATGTCGACTGGATCGTCAGCATGATCCAGAGCGGGATAAAAGATGTCTCGCTCTGTATAGACAGCCCCAACTATCTTGCGATCGAAAGGGCTTTGAAGGTCT
>JAPLMI010000177.1 GCA_026387115.1 Candidatus Omnitrophota bacterium
GATTCGAGCGTCCCCGTTATAACAACGGTCTTTCCTCCCAGGGGCAGCCCCCCCTCTTTCCGCCTGGGCCCCGTCATCCGGAGGCCTGCGCCTTCGAGATTCTTCAGGACTTTGATATTCTCTTTATTCGTGAAAAAATTATAGATCGATTGGGCTATAACAGGCCCTATCTCATGTACATTCGCGAGCTCTTCGGCCGATAAGCCCCCGATCTTTTCGATAGAGCCGAAATGATCCGACAGTATCCACGCCGCATGTTCGCCGACATGTCTTATCCCCAGCGCGTAAATCAGGCGGTTCAATTCGCTTGATCTGCTCTTTCCTATCGCATTTATGAGATTCTGGCCGCTCTTCTCGGCCATCCTATCGAGGCCCCTTACTTCGTCAAGCTTAAGGTAATATATATCACCATAATCTCTGACCAATTTTTTATCAACGAGCTGATTTACAATCGCCTGGCCCATTCCTTCTATGTCCATCGCGTTCCTCGACGCGAAATGAAGAAGCGCTTCCTTTATCTGCGCCCGACAACTCACGTTCTCGCATCGCAGCGCGACCTCTTCTTCGCCTCTCACCAGTTTCGATCCGCATGCAGGGCATTTCGCGGGCATCCGGAACGGCTTCTCGCGGCCCGTCCTCTTCTCTTTCGCGACGGCCAGGACCTTCGGTATTATCTCGCCCGACTTCTCGACATATACCTTATCGCCGATCTTCACGTCCAGCCTTTCTATCTCATCGAAATTATGAAGCGAGGCCCTCGATACGGTAGTGCCGGACAGGTGAACCGGCTTCAATATCGCGACCGGCGTTATGGCTCCGGTCCTGCCGACCCCTACTATTATATCCTTCACCTCTGTAAGCGCTCTTTCCGCCGGGAATTTATACGCTATCGCCCATCGGGGGCTCTTCGTAGTCGAGCCGAGAGTCTTGCGCTGGGCGAGCGAATTTACCTTCAATACCATGCCGTCTATTTCAAAGCCCAGCTTATCACGCCGCGGCTCCCATGAATTGCAGTATTCGATGACCTCATCAACATTTTTGCAGAGTTTGTAGTGCGGGTTGACTTTGAATCCGCACTCCTTCAGGTATTCAAGGACCTGTATGTGCGTCTTGAAATCTATGCCTTCATAGTGTCCGATGCCCCAGATGAAGATGTCGAGGCCGCGCCCTGCGACTATTGCCGGATCGAGAAGTTTAAGAGATCCCGCCGCGGCGTTCCTCGGATTGGCGAATTCTTCTTCGCCGAGCTTCACTTTTTCCTTATTCAATTTTTCGAGCGCTTTTTTCGTCATGTATACTTCGCCGCGGACCTCGATCTCTTTCGGAATAATTTTGGCCTTATCGCCGAAGACGAGCGGTATGGAGCGTATCGTCTTAAGGTTGGCTGTAACATCATCGCCCGTTACGCCGTCGCCCCTGGTCGATCCTATAAGGAGACACCCTCCCCTGTAAAGAAGCGAGACGCTCACCCCGTCAAATTTAAGCTCGACGACATATTCGTGATTCTGCCCCTCTAGATTCTTCCTCACCCTCTCGTCGAATTCTTTCGCCTCCTCAGCCGAATAGGTATTGTCGAGGCTCTGCATCGCAACTTTATGCTTTACGGCCGGGAAAGACCTTACAGGCTCTCCGCCGACTCGTTGGGTCGGAGAATCCGGCGTCATGAGTTCGGGGTGGGCCTTTTCGAGATCACCCAGTCTTCTGTATAAGGCGTCGTACTCACGGTCGGAGATCTCGGGCTTGTCGAGGACATAATAAAGATGGTCGTGGCGCCTTATCGCCTTCTTTAGTTTCTCGATCTCTTTCTTTATATCCTTTGCTGGCATTACCTTCCCTCCGCCAATCTCGAGGCAAGCTCGGACGGCAGGCCCGCCTTCAGGATCTTGGCCTTCGCCTTCTCTATATCGTATGCAACGCGCCTTATCTCAACCGTACGTTTATCGGAATCGTAAAGAGCGTAGCTTGCCCGCGGATCCATGTCGCGCGGCTGCCCCACGCTTCCGATATTGACAACGTAAAGTTTACCGCTTTCTATTAAAACACGAGGCTCTATGGTTTCGCGGGCCTTTTCTTTATCGGAATAATAAATTTCGGCGGCGTGCGTGTGGCCGACGAAAGAGATCGGTCTCTTCATAAGCTTCATCGTCCGCAGGGCATCGTCCGAGTCCATTATATATGGAAATTTTTCCGGCTCCGTAAGGCCGCCATGGACGAGGATAAAATCATCGCCTTCGTAAACAAGCTTGAAAGACTTCAGGTACTCTATCTCGGACGGGTTTAATATCTTTTTCGTCCAAACGATCGCGGCCGACGCGTATTCACTGAAATAATCGAGACCGAGAAACCCTGTCACGCCCCATTCATGGTTTCCGGCTATAAGCGCTTTGGGTTTTAGCGACCGCACTATATCGATGCACCGGGACGGATCAGCGCCGTATCCCACCACATCGCCTATACAGAGGTACTCGCCGATCCTTTGCCTTGAAAGTTCGGCAACGACCGCCTCGAGCGCCTCGAGATTACCGTGTATATCGGATATCAGGGCATACCGCATCAGTGAAACCTTATGTCAAAACCGTTGAATTCGCCGGTTGCCTCGCCCCACTCCACATCGGCATCTCTTATATATTGGCTGAATACGCTTTCGATCTTCTGCAGAAATTTTTTAATATCGGCTTTCGTTCCTTCTAAAATCACTTCTACGCGGCCGTCCGGAAGGTTCCTTGCCCAGCCGGCAAGGCCCAGAGCCTCTGCCGAGCGTTGGACCGTGTACCTGAATCCTACGCCCTGCACCGAGCCGTCATAATAGGCGTGAAGACGTCTGACCATGATCAATAAGTAGTTGGTCGGGAAGGCGGGATTCGAACCCGCGACCTCTTGGTCCCGAACCAAGCGCGCTAGCCAGCTGCGCTACTTCCCGAGGGACTCAAGTTAACATAATAACATATATGATAATCATGGGCAATAAAAAAAGCCCCGGGCAAGTTAGCCGCCCGGGGCTGAAATTCGGGTTCTCGAATCTTACCAATTCTGGTCTTCGAACATGAACTCCGGGTCCTTTAGTATGGGTTCGTAATTTTTCGGGACCGGGATCGGGAATGTCGCCACTTCATATACGCCTACGACAGCCCTGACGCACATCATCGCGACGCCTTTCATTACCCCGTAAGTGAAAGCCGCCATGGGGCCGTCGCTGTTATTTACCCTTGATGTCTGCAGAAAAAGTTCGACCGGGCAGGTGCCTATATTACATACGCCGCGGCCCAATTTCTTCAAAGAATCGTCGCAGTAAGCCGGCATCGCAAAACTTGCTACAAGTAAAATTATCACTCCGATCAATACAAATCTCTTCGCCATGCACCCCTCCTTGTTAAGCCAACTATACCACAATCCCGCATACTTTTCAAATTTATTTGCTCTAATAGAAATTTTTCGGGTCCTGCCGCTCCCTCGGCTTTTCTTTCTAGGGCTCGCATGGGGTTCACAATAGACATGTGTAAACTCGTGGTGTGTCTGTATGCCCGCCAGGATTGCCTGCAAATGGAATAGTATAATCTGTGTCGCGGGCTTACTACTATGCAATCCTAAACGGCGGGCACCCCCATCTCGCATGCATCGCCCATACGCGAAAAGCCTCAGGAGCGTCACCCGTAAAATTTCTCTAGCCAGCTCTCCCCAAGAAATTTTTTATGGCTTGGTCCGCTGTTGTTGGATAGCGGCGGCATAAAAAATTTTACCGAGCGAGGCCTGCCGCTGGAGCAGGACGAGCGTCCCTGTGAGATACCGCACCCGAGAGGGGACCATCCTCCCGGGTGCGAAAAAAATTCAAAACCCTTTTTCCCTTAAAAACTTCTCGGTCAATTTTCCGTCCTTCGATTCATGAAACCTCGCTGCATACTTTCCTAAGATATCGAACTCGAGATTCACATTATCGCCGGCGCGTTTCGATCCGAGGCTCGTAATCTTTAAAGTATGCGGAATTATATAAACCTTAAATCTGTTATTTTGAAGGGCTCCTATCGTCAGGCTTATGCCGTCAAGGGCTATCGAGCCCTTTTCCACAATAAGCCTCTCGAATTCCGGCGGAAACTCTATCTCTATAGATGATTCGCCGCCGCTTTTTTTGATGCCGGCTATCCGGCCTGTGCAATCGACGTGGCCCTGCACGAAATGGCCGCCTATTGTCCCGCCGGCCTTTAAAGACCATTCGAGATTGACCGTGTCCCCCGTCTTCAATTCTGACAGCGTCGATCTTCTCACAGTCTCTTCCATTACATCGAACGCCATAGACTCCGGGTTGGTTCCTATCAAAGTAAGGCAGGCGCCGTTAACAGCTACGCTATCACCTACCGCGGCGTCTTTGGGGATATTGGAGGATTCGACCTCCAGCCTGTAAGCCGGGCCGGTTTTCCCGAATCTTTTCACAATGCCCGTCTGGCTTATTATTCCGGTAAACATCAATTCACCTCTGCCTCAATGAGAATATCTTCTTTAAATCTTTTTATCTTAACAAATTTTAGCGGAATTGCCCGGCTGATCCTGTCAACACCCGTTCCCTCAACGGCCGTTTTGGCGAGTCTACCGCCGATTATCTTCGGCGCGATGAAGAAGAGAAATTTGTCGACGAGCCTATTTTCGACGAGGCTTGCGACGAGCTCTCCGCCGCCTTCGACCAATATATTCGCGATCTCTCTTTTCGCAAGCACTTTCAGGAGAGCCTTGAGATCGACCCTCGAAAAAGGGTCAGGCCCATTTTTTTTCGTCGTCGCGACTATCACCGGCGACCGTTTGACTTCGGAAAAAATCCTGGCATTCTTCGGCGTCCTAAAATGGCTGTCGACTATTATTCTTATGGGCTGTCTGCCTTTCGAGGTCCTGGAGAGTAATAAAGGGTCGTCTTTTATAACCGTGTTAACGCCGACCATTACGGCGTCGGATCTGGCGCGCAGGTCGTGGACAAAACGCCTCGAGTCATCGCCCGTTATCCATCTGGATTCACCCGTCCTCGTCGCGATCTTCCCATCGAGCGACTCAGCGATTTTAACGGTGACGTAAGGCATCTTTTTTGTAATGAACTTGATGTATGGCTTGTTCAGACGAGCCGCCTCTTCTTTTAAGATGCCCACCTTTACCCTGATTCCGCTTTTGACGAGTTTCTTTATGCCGCGGCCGTTATTGGCGGGGTTCGGATCCTTCATCGCTATGACGGTTCTTTTTATACCGCTTTCGACTAAAGCATCCGTGCACGGCGGGGTCCGCCCGAAGTGGCCGCACGGCTCTAAGCTCACATAGATCGTGGCGCCTTTTGCAAACTTTGCGGCGTTTTTAAGCGCGTTCACTTCGGCGTGCGCCGATCCGCATCTTTTATGATAACCTTTCCCGACGATTCTGCCGTTCTTCACGATGACCGCGCCGACCATCGGATTCGGGCTGGTAAATCCTTTGCCCTTCTTCGCTAAGTCCAGCGCAACGCGCATGTATTTTTCATCTATATTCATCGGAAATCTTCGCGGACTCTTCCTTCAGTTTCTCAACAAGCTCATACGGCACTCTCACCGTCCCTATCAACACCCGGCCCTTACCCATGCCGTGACAGTCAGAGCCGCCTGTGACCAACAAACCGTACCTTTCGGCAATCTCTTTATAATGCTCCTCCTGGCTTTGTTTGTGGTCAGTATGATATACCTCTATCCCGCGCAATCCGCATTCTATCAATTCCGGAATATATTCGTCCTTCCCCATCGTCTGTGGGTGGGCGAGCACCGGAACGCCGCCGACTTTAAGGATAGCGCCCATGGCCTCTTTGGGCGTAAATCTGACGTTCGAAACATAGCAGGGTTTCAGAAAACCGATATATCTTCCGAATATCTCCTTGAAATTTTTTATCTTACCGGTATTTAAAACAGCTCGGGCGACGTGAAGCCTTCCGACGGTGCCTTTCCCTGCCAGTTTAAATATCTCATCCGCTTTTACGGGAATGCCTTCGGCTTCCAGCTTCTCCACCATCCTGTGTATGCGCTCGACCCTCGCGTCCTGGAGGATTTTCATTTTTTTGCGGAATTCCTCGTCCTTCCAGTCGATGCAATAGCCGAGGATGTGAATCTCGGCGTCTTCTTTTTCGATGGTAAGTTCTACGCCGGGAATTACCTCTATGCCTAAGGACGAGGTAAGCTCTTCCGAGGGGCCTATACCGTCAACACAGTCGTGGTCGCATATCGCGATCGCGGCCAGGCCTTTTTTATGGGCGGCGGCCATGACCTCTTCCGGCGAAAATGTCGAATCGGAATAATAGGTGTGGATGTGAAGATCCGCGTATTTCACTTAGCCTTCTTCCCTTCGTTCTTATTGACGCTGTCCAAAACGCCGTTCACGAACTTCCCCGAATCCTTGTCCCCGTACCGTTTTGCGATATCGATCGCCTCGTTGATCGAGACCTTCGGCGGTATCTCCTCCACATAGAGGAGCTCGTATGTCGCGAAACGCAGGATATTCCTGTCTATGACCGCCATGCGTTTAAGCTGCCAGTTCGTCGTGTGGCTCGTTATCAGCTTGTCGATTGCTTCCCTGTTATTCGAGACGCCGAGGACGAGTTGATCCGCAAATGCCTCGACCTCGCTATCGATCTCCTCGTGATTCTTCCAGAACGTATCGATACACTTTTTCGGTTCATCACCGGTTATATCAATCGCATAAAGTATCTTGAGCGCGCATTCGCGCGCCTTCGTTCGTTTCCGCATAGCACCTCCTTAAATTTTCCGGGTCCTGCCGCTCCCTCGGCTTTTCTTTCTAGGGCGGGCACCCCCATCTCGCATGCATCGCCCATGCGCGAAAAGCCTCAGTCGCGTCACCCGTAAAATTTCTCAACCAGCCTTCTCAGTAAAATTTTTCGCCCTGGATGAATGTGATGTGGCGACGTGGTAAGCAGGGCTTTGAAATTTTTTGTAGCTTGGTACGCCGCCGAAGGCGGCGGGACAAAAAATTTCAAGAGCGAGGCCGCCGCTGGAGCGGCCGAGCGTCCCTGCGAACCACTCGACACAGCACATTTCGGTGTATCGAAAAATTTTACACCTTCCCGTACAAATTCGCCATCTCGATCGCGGACATGGCGGCGTCGCGACCCTTATTGCCGTCCTTCGTGCCGGCCCGCTCTATCGCCTGCTCCAGGTTATCCGCGGTGATCACGCCGAATATGCACGGTATGCCCGTATCGAGCGAGACCTTCGCGACACCCTTAGCCGCTTCACTGGCGACAAATTCGAAATGCGGCGTCGCGCCTCTTATAACCGTCCCGAGGCATATCACGCCGTCGTACTTCTTTGATCGCGCGAGCCTCTGCGCGAGCGCCGGGATCTCGAACGCGCCCGGCACCCACACCACGTCTTGCGCGGCTTCTTGCGCTCCGTGCCGGACGAGCGTGTCGACGCACCCTTCGAGAAGCTTCGACGATATAAACTCATTGAACCGCGATATCACTATCGCGAACTTCTTTCCCTTTGCGGACAGGTCCGCCTTTACCACATTTGCCATTTTGCTACCCTCCATTTTTGCGACGCAAAAATGATCCTGAGAACGCGACGAACAGGAGCATTCGAAGGACCTCTCCACATTTAAACCC
>JAPLMI010000075.1 GCA_026387115.1 Candidatus Omnitrophota bacterium
GGGTATTATCGTGTGCCATACCGCTGTATATGAAAATGTCGCGATGAACAATCTCGCGAATACATAGACGCCTATCTTGACGAGAAGCGCCGCGTGAAGGAGCGCGGTTACGGGCGACGGCGCGACGCCGGCGTCCGGAAGCCATGTGTGGAACGGGAGCGTCGCGGATTTGGAGAGTATCCCGAAAAGTATCAGCATCACAAATATGTCGGGGACCGGGGCGCCTTTGAGCGCCTCTTTTATCACGACCATATCAAAGGAACCGGTCCTTTGATATATGTAGATGAACCCTATGAGCATCGCCAGCGCTCCGCCGATGGTGACGAGGAACGCCTTGTCCGCCTTTATGACATGCTCTTTCTCGCGGAAGAACCCTATCAGGCGCCAGCTCGTGATAGCCGTTATCTCCCAGAATAAATAGAGGAAGAGAAGATTTCCGGAATAGACAATGCCCATCATGGCGCCGACGAATAGAACGACCATGAAGTAGTATTCATTCCGGTTTTCGTAATGGCTAATGTAGCCGAATGAATATATGACTATGATGGCGCTTATGAAAGATGAAACGAGCGCCATGAAGACGGCGAGGCGGTCGGCCGTTAAGATGAAATCGAATCCGAGCGGAATGCCCCACAGGATAGCGATCCGCTGGCCCGTCATGACGATCGGGACGATCAGGGCCGAGCCTATTAACGGTATAAGGACCAATAGAAGGGCTAGAGCATTCCTCAGCCTCTCAGATATGCGCCCGGCAACAGGAAGAAGGAACGATCCTATTACCGGCGCAAGTACGATCGCCAGAAGTAAGTTTGTCTGCATGGAGCCTTATGTTACTGATTAAACCGATACCACCTCAGGAGCGGAACGCTTACTCTGCCACACAGCCCAGACGAGGCTTGCCGAGAGTAGCGATATGACCACCCATGTTCCGAACCCGAGTTTATTGTACTGGACGATGATCGGCGCGATTATTACGGATACCAGATTGACAACCTTGATCATCGGATTGAGCGCAGGGCCTGCGGTATCCTTCAGCGGATCGCCGACGGTATCGCCGACCACGCCCGCCTTATGCCTCTCGGATCCCTTCCCCCTGTTCTTGCCGATATCGCGCTCTTCGTCTTCGATCGTCTTCTTGGCGTTATCCCATGCGCCTCCGGCATTGGCCATGAATACGGCCAGGAGCTGGCCCGATAGAATAATACCCGCAAGAAATCCGCCGAGCGCTTCCACCTGAAGGACAAGCCCCACCAATATCGGCGATATAACGCCTATAAGAGCGAGGCTCACCAGCTCTTTTTGCGCGGCCGTTGTAGATATCGCTACAGCCTGCTTGTAGTCAGGCTTTATCTTACCGTCCAACACGCCGAGGCGGAACTGCCTGCGGACCTCCTCGACTATAAGCGAGGCGGCGCGGCTGACGGCCTTGATGCAGAACGAAGAAAATAGCCATGGTATCGCGCCTCCGATGAGCATTCCGACGAATACCTGCGGAACCGAGACGCGGATGCCGACAGAATTAAGCTGATCCCATAGCGGCATCCCCATCGCCGCCTGGACCTTGCTTACGTCGACCATGTAAGCGCCGAATAGCGAAACCGCCGCTATCACAGCAGAGCCTATGGCGACCCCTTTAGTGATAGCCTTCGTCGTGTTTCCTACTGCGTCGAGGTCTGCCATGATCTTGCGCGCCTTCGTGGTTGCGTCATCCTTTTTATCGTGCCACGCCATCTCGCCGATACCATTGGCGTTATCCGATATAGGGCCGAACGAATCCATAGCGACGTTGTTGCCGGTCAGCGTCAGCATTCCTATGCCTGTCATCGCCACGCCGTACAGGATGTATGTCACTCTCTCTGCGCCGGAGGATCCCGGAATAGTGCCGAATATAAGGATCGAACCGAATATCGTTGCCGCAATTACAAGTATCGACCAGACCGAAGACTCTAATCCGACGGATAAACCCGAAAGTATCGTAGTCGCCGGCCCGGTATTCGTTGATTTTCTTATCTCCTGGACGGGCTTACCTTCTGTTCCCGTGAAATATTCAGTGAGGCGGTCGATGGTTATGGCAAGTAATACGCCGAGCGTCGTTGCCGCAAACGGCCTCCACCACCCGCCCGGTATCTTGCTCATATAGAAGAGGGCGAGCCCCCCGAACAATGCGATCGAGATGACGGCTGAAGTGAGAAATCCGCGGAATATGGCGCGCATCGCGTTTCCGCTCTTGCCGATCTTAGCGGTGCCCTTTACGGCGTAAGTGCCTATTATCGAGCAGATAACTCCGATCCCGCGGACGAGAAGCGGATATATTATCCATTCTAACCTGTGAGTCATATGATAAAGGGCAAGGCCCAGTATAAGGGCGGATACTATCGTCACTTCGTACGACTCGAATATGTCAGCCGCCATGCCGGCGCAATCGCCGACATTGTCCCCTACGAGGTCCGCTATCACCGCCGGATTGCGCGGATCGTCTTCAGGGATTCCCGCCTCCAACTTGCCTACGAGGTCGGCGCCGACGTCCGCCGCTTTAGTAAATATGCCGCCGCCCACCCTCATGAATAGCGCAAGAAGCGTTCCGCCGAAGCCGAATCCTAATAACGCGTCAGGCGCGGCGATGCCGAAAACAATAAATATTATAGTTCCGCCGAATAATCCGAGGCCGTCCGTCAGCATTCCGGTGATAGTGCCTGTGCGGTAAGCGATGCGCAGCGCCTCGCCGAATGACCTTTTCGACGCGGCCGCGACGCGGACGTTGCCCTGGACAGCCATCCTCATGCCGAGCTGGCCTACCAAAAGCGAAAATAAAGCGCCCATTATGAATGCGAGGGCTCTGCCTATGCCTATTATAAGCCGGACCGTAGATTCACCCTGTCCGGCGAATCTCGCCATAGCGTCTTCTGAAGGAGGAACGATAAAGACCGAGAAGAATAGGGCGAATGTCAGGACCCCTATTAGGGGAAGTATGGAGAATAATTGCTTGCGAAGATAAGCATCCGCGCCTTCGCGTATCGCGTTCCAGACTTCCAGCATCCGGGCATCCCCCTTATCCTCGACCAAAATCTGTCTTCGAAGAAAGAGCGCGTAAGCTAAGCCCAGCAGCGCGATGCCCAATACAGACCATATAGCTATCTGTTCGAAGAAACTAAGACCGACTAACACTTTTTCCTCCTTAATCCACGCGGATCGGCATGACGATAAACGGTATCCCGTGCTGGTGGAGCCTCCTCTGTACCGCAAAGGTGGTGTAATTGTAAAGCATTTTCGTGAATATTGTCTCTTCCTTAAATACTATCTGCCCGCCGAAGAATACGGTCCTCGGATAGCGCTCGAATATCTTATAGGCGAGCTCGGAGATCTGCTCGGCGATATCGGTCCCTATCGTGGAGAAGCTCTCGGCGTGATATCCCTGGCGCCCCATAAAATTCTTATAGTGGCCTAGCTCCTGGTCGACATGCTCTTTCAGCCTATCGATCTCCTGCACCCCCTTGAAATTCCCGGAATCGACTACCCCCGCCTGGATGAAGAAGAAATTTTTGAAGGTATCGCCGAATAGCCGCATGACGTTGAAGAGCGTATGTAGGCCCATCCCGTTGAAACCGCTTACAAGAATTACCGCCGTCTTTGATTCGGGGTCGTATTTACTCTCCGGCCGGGCCTGCCCCGGCTGTAGGGCATCCGCTTTCTCCAGATCCGTAACATGGACCAGGTTATCGAGCCTGAGAAGTTGTTTTCGTGTTCTGAAGTAGTAGCGCTTGATCATCATCGCTATCAATACGAGCGAACCCGTTATGAATATCGTGAGCCAGCCGCCGTCGTAGAATTTTACCGTGACGACCGTCACAAGTATGAACGCAGTGAGGCTGAGGCCTATTCCGTTTATCGAGAGCTTTCTCAACCATCCTCTTGCCTTATGCCTTGCCTCCCACCAGTGCTTTACCATGCCGAGCTGCGAAAGAAGGAATGTTATGAATACGTTTATCGCGTACAGGACGACGAGAAACTTCACCGAACCGCGGCTAAAAATTATTAAAGTGAGCGCTGCCCCGCCCATCAGAAGTATTCCGTTCTGACTTACGAATCGCTCGCTCAATAAAGCGAACTGGAAAGGGAACCAGCGGTCCTGCGCCATATTTGCTAGCACCCTCGGCCCGTCCAAAAATCCGGTCTGCGCCGCGACGCAGAGCAGAACTGCTTCCGAGATCAGCGTGATAATAATGAAGGTGTCTCCGAGTCCGGGATTCCAGCCGGCGGCGATATTTTTCAGAAGCACGGCGTTGAGCGTCTTCCCCGGGATATGCCGGACCCCGTACAACAGATATCCTATCATTAAACCGCTGGCCATGAAGGCGAGGGATGCGGCCATGTAGCTCATCGTCTTTTTTGCCGTGCGGACTTTCGGTTCGCGGAGTATTGGAATGCCGTTCGATACCGCTTCGATGCCTGTGTATGTTCCGGCACCCATACTGTAAGCGCGCATTATCAGCATGATCATCCCGAACATGCCGAGCTCGGCGCTTGCGAATTTAACCTCAGTTACGGTTGTATCGGCGAGCGCGCCGAAATCGGCCATATGCGTT
>JAPLMI010000136.1 GCA_026387115.1 Candidatus Omnitrophota bacterium
GGAGAGGTCGAAGAACCACGCCTTCTCGGAAAGGGCGTCCAAGTCCTTCCGCATCGCCTCCGGGATGTTGTCCAGGATGTTCTGCCTGCTCTCCTCGAAGGTTATGAAAAGCCCGGGCTCGCCGGCCTTGGCGCCGTTATCCACAACGCACCCCACTTTGAAATTCTTCAATATATAGATTATGCCGCCGAGATGATCCTCGTGAAAATGCGTTACGACCACGGCGTCGATTTCGAATGCGGCCGCATTCCACAGATAAGGAGCTACGACGGACCTGCCGGTATCAAACCTATTCTCTTCGGCGCCCGTGCCTGCGTCTATAAGAATATTGCCTTTTTGGGGCAATCGTATAAATATGGAATCGCCCTGCCCGACGTCCAGAAATGTAATCTTTAAATCTCGCCCGGATGATTTATACAGATGCGCCCATACAAAAATATTTAATGAGCACAGCAGGCCTATGAAAATATGTTTCTTATAAATTTTTAATCTATTCAATCCTATAACATCCGGCAGTATCAATAGAGATATGAGACAATAGTAAATGATTAAAAATCCGCCGGAGGGCGCCGGTATCCTGAAATTGGACAGCGGTATTTGCGCCAAGATTTGGTTTATCAGGAAAAGCGACTGCTCGATAATGAAAATCAGTCCGCAAAGCACCGCGCTGAAATTTGAGCAGATTTGGGAAGCGATAAAAAACACGAAAGAGAAGGCCGTTAAAATAAATAAGATCGGGATGATCACGAGGTTCGCTATTACGGCGACCGGAGAGATGATATTGAAGTATGCGGCGACTACCGGAAAGGTGCCAAACCATGCGGCAATTGATATAGATACGCTCTTGAGGACATACCGCCTGGTTTTCCCAAAGGCATTGCCCGGAGGCGTATTTCCGACGCCGAACCACCTGTCTATCACCGGACAAAAGACGATGATACCGGCGACCGAGATAAACGACAGCTGAAAACTCGGATCAAACAGTTCTTTCGGATTCCATAATAATATCAAGAGCGCCGCCGCGGAAAGAGAATTTAAAAGGTCCGTATCCCTGTTTATCAGATAGCCTATAACAAATATGAAAAACATCGCAACCGCTCTTATTATCGGAGGGTTTGCGCCGGCTGTGAAGGTATAGAATATCAGGAATATGAGCGTAAGGACAAGGTTCCATCTCTTGGGAACTCTTAGGATCCCGAAAAAGGCAAGTATTATGCCGGCTATCAAGCCGACGTGAAGGCCGCTTATGGCAAGTATGTGGACGGTCCCGGTCTTTATGAAATCATCTTTAATATCATCGCCGAGGCCGGTTCTATCTCCTATATATATCGCCTTCAAAAAGCTCGCATTGTATCCGTCAAAATGGCTGTCTATCGCCTCGCGCAAGACGCGCCGCAATCTGTATGATATGGCCTTGATTAGGGACAGCGCCCATTTTTCTGGAAAGGTGCGTATAGAAAAATGGGCGCTGTCCCTTTTTAGCTTTTCTACGAAAAAATTTTCTTTTACCTTAAAGACGGAATATATGTTTTTTATCCCTAAATATTTCGAATAGTCGAAGAGCCCGGGATTTCTCAGCGCGACGGGCCTCGATATCAGGCCCTCCAGGACAAGCTCGTCGCCGAAATAATAACTTGGTTTACTTTTAGAATACAGATCGACCTTCACGAGGCCGCTTGCGTTTTGCCAGCCGATCCGTTCACCCGATGACTGATTAACGTTTGCGGTTGAAAAGGTAAAACTCGTTTTTTTCAGATTATACGGCGTATCGGCTGTAAACGGATCGTCGACGATCACGCCTTTTAAAAATATTTTCTTCGGCTCGTCTTGAGTGAAATTTGAGATGTGGTTGCGCGGCAGAATCAATGCGTTCTGATAGCAGGCTGCCCCGAGGAAAAATACGGTAAGATACAAAGCCAGGTGAGATATGACCCTATTCTTTAAAAAGATGAGCCCCGCGACGGCTGAAATAGCAAAACCAAAAATAAGATAAGCTAACGGTATCTTTACCGGGGAAGAAGCCGCGATGCCGAGAATTAATGGCACGAGGATATAAAGGATTGGCCGCTTCATTCTACTGTTATATCATCCTTCAATTTATCGAAGAGCGCGGGCCCGACCCCTTTCACGTTTTTGATATCATCGATGGAGCCAAACCGGCCTTTTTGTGATCTGTATTCCATTATCCGCCCGGCGAGAATTTTACCTACCCCCTTGAGGCTCGCGAGTTCATCCGGATCCGCGGTATTAATATTGATCCGGCGATGAAGATCCTCCCCTTCCATGCCGAAACTTCCTATCTTAATATCCGCGCGGGAACGCGATTTTTTATATGCCGAAAATCCTAACCCCAAAAGCAGGATCGTTAATAGAATTATAACTATCTTCTTTTCGCTGGTTGAAAGGTCAAACATGATAATAAATCCTCATAGGCTGTTTATAACTTTCACGAAATCGGGGTTACTGCCGCTAAGGCCGGCGGCCTTGAGCCAGGCCCTTTTCGCCTTTTGATATTCGTTCTTCATATAATACGCTTTGCCAAGATATACATACGTATTCACGTCGTCCGGTAAAACAGATAGCCTCTTCCTGCATACCTGGATCAAATCATTGTACCTGGCCTGTGAATCCAAAAGGCCGTAGATGCCGGAACCGTCCCGCAAGGCTTTTGCCTTTTTGAAATTCTGTATGGCCAGGCCGTAACGCCCGGTCTCATTATATATATCCGCCAGTCTTACATAGGCAAGATAAGAGCCTGTCTCCAGGCGGATCGTCTCCTTAAATTCCTCTTCGGCTTTATTGTAATAATCGCGGGAAAGGCCTTCGAATTTCGACAGCCTTGACGCGGTCTTCGCGTATACCAGCCCCATATTATAATGAGCCATCGGATTTTGCCGGGATCGCATAACGTCTTTTGAAAACAGGGCGATCTCATTCCTCCAATCCGCGCTTCTGGTGATCGTCGAGACACAATAAAAGATCATAACGGCTGTAAAAACCGCCGCCGACGCTATCCTGAGGCTTCTTCTCCGGGCGGGGGCTCCTATCAGCGCGGCAAATAAAATGCCGCAAAGAGAGGCAAAGCCGACCGACGGCAGGTAGAGGAACCGTTCTGACATGACGGACCAGAACGGCACTATATTGCAGACCGGAACGAGCGTTATGAAAAACCACGATAGATAAAAAATAATCGTCCTCTTATTTGAGACCCTGCCAAGGACAAGGGCGGATAAAACGACGGCCAGGGCCGCCAGAACGATATAGGCTATTTCCCGTAAAGAGAACGCGGTATTTATGAAGTATGCTATCTTCAGGTTGACCGGTAGAAGAAGAAGCCTGACATATTCCGCTACTGCTTTGACGGCGATGATAATATTATTATACACCGTCCCTCCCCACCACGAGCCCTGGGTAATGGACCCGAGAACCGAGAACCTCGTGAAAAGATAAAATCCGGCCACCAGAAAAAACGGCACGTAATATTTAATACCGGCCCTCCGCGCGCCGAAACACCTGTCGTACAATATTATGATAAACGGCAGTGTGACTGCCATCTCTTTGGATAAAAGGCTGAGGACGAAAAATGCCAATGAGAGGCCGTAGCTCAATGGCACGCCCTTTATTTTCCTGCTCCTTATATAAAATATTAGCGACGCGATAAAGAACGCGAAAAACATGAGGTTGGTCCTGCCTGCCACCCACGCCACGTTCTCCGTTTGCGCCGGGTGCAGGGCAAAAATAAGCGCGCCGCAAAAAGAGGCCAGCCTTCCGTCCAGAATAAGCATCGTCATGATATAGACCAATATCACGTTGATGATATGCCAGAGAACGGTTTCGGCATGGTACGGCAGCGGGTTGAGGCCCCACAGCTTATAATCGACCGCGAAAGAGGTAGTGACAAGCGGCCTCCACATGTTTTTGGAAAAACTGTCGCTGGGCGCGGTGGTATTGCGGTCGGTAAAGTATGATACGATACGGCGCAGGTCCAGATTTTTAATCGCCCCGTTCTCTACAACCAGGGCATAATCGTCATATACGAAAGAATTATTGAGGGTCCCGCGATAGGCAAAGAATGTGACGGCGATCAGCAATAAAATCAGCGGCAGGTGGCCTTTTGCTCGCATCGGATGGTTAGACAACTATGTTGACCAGTTTTTTCGGGACTATTACGAGATCTTTGACCGTCTTATCCCGGATCCATTTTAATATTTTCTCATCGGATAGGGCAGCCTTCCTAAGCTCTTCGTCTTTGACATCGAACGGCACCTCGACCTTTGACCTCAGCTTGCCGTTTATCTGGATGGGGATCGTGATAATCTTTAGAGCGATGGCATCCTTATCGTATTTGGGCCAGCTCGATTTGAATATGCAGTTCCCTTTCCCGAGCATGCGCCACATCTCTTCGGATATGTGCGGAACGAACGGCGAAAGCAAAATCACCACGCTTTCTATCGCCTCTCTGATCGTATCGGCGCCGCCTTCATCGGCTGATTTTGCGATGAAATCATAAGTTTCGTTCACAAGCTCCATGATCGCGCTTATCGCGGTATTGAAATGAAATCCTCCGTCCAGATCCTCCGTAACCTTCCTGATCGTCTGGTGGATTTTTCTCTTTAATGAAAGCTCTGATTCTCGGTTTTCGGTTTTCGGTTTTCGGTTTTCGGTTGTCCTTGAGTTCTTAAACTTTTCCGCTAAACGCCACACCCTTCCGAGGAACCGGTACGACCCCTCCACGCCGCGATCCGACCACTCGGCGTCTTTCTCGGGCGGGCCGATGAAGAGCGTGTAGAGCCTGACCGTGTCGGCGCCGTACTTCGCGATAAGTTCGTCGGGTGAGACGACGTTTCCCTTTGACTTCGACATCTTCGCGCCGTCCTTGATTATCATCCCCTGAGTGAAAAGGTTCTTGAACGGCTCGTCAAACCCGATAACACCTATATCATGCAGGAACTTTGTTATGAATCTCGAATACAGAAGATGGAGTATCGCGTGCTC
>JAPLMI010000117.1 GCA_026387115.1 Candidatus Omnitrophota bacterium
ACCTTTCGCGTAACAATGGCTCTCGAGTTTGTGCGTATGCGCGAAGACGAGCAGCCCGAATGCTATCGTAAAGCTCGCCGCAACTATCTCGAGCTGGTTTGAGAACCGCGCGAGATACTGCGCCCCTATGAGTCCGGCTATCACGCCAAGAAACGTATCGGCAAGCATCATTCCCAGGCCGTAAAGGAATACGAGAAACAGAATCTTTTTCGTATTTTTGCCTACAACGGTCGCATAAAGGCTCGCTACCGCCTTGTCTTCGCACGGTTCCAGGACGTGCAATAGCCCGATAAAAAATACCGATGTAAGCGTAATCTCATTCATATGGATCAGGCCGGTTTCTGCGCCAGAAAATAGGTTATCGTATCCACGATGCCCTTCCTCATCATCATGACGGCGATGGCGGCCAGGAGAAGGCTCGCGATCTTCGAGAACGCCTTCGAACCGGCCTTGCCCAGGAAATCCGAGATAACGGCCGCGTACGAGAATGTTATCCAGGTCAAGATCAGATTTATCACGAAGGAGGTTATGGTCAAAAACATTCCGTAGGAATCCAGGAGAATTATAATAGTTGTCAGGACTGCCGGACCCGTTATGAGCGGCGTGCCTATCGGGACGGCCCCCATGGTGTCGGACGGAATCTTGTGTGATTTTTCATGCGAAAGTATGTCCCTTAAAGAGATGGCAAGAAGCACGAGTCCTCCGGCAATTTTAAAGTCCGCGACGAATACTCCAAGCACCTTGAATATCCACTTGCCTAAAAAAAGAAAGACGATGCCTATGACAAAAGCGGTGATTATCGACTGGGTCAGTATCTTCTGCCTCTCGCGCGGTTTTAAGTGCCCGGTAAATCCTATGAACATCGGGAGCACCCCGATAGCGTCCATTGCCACAAATATAGGGATGAATGATAGAAGAAATTCTTTCATAGTTTACTCCTCCCGATCAATTTAAAGTTAAGTATACCACATAATTATAATATAAAACAAGATAGAAAAAGGCAGGGATGGTTTCGCACACTTCCACCATTACCCTGCCTTTAAAATCTGAGGTTATTAAAAACCAGGAATTACTTGGACAGCTTGCCCTTTATAATCCTCTCGGCCTCAAGCCAGTCGTTGACCGCGTGGCCCGGCTTCTTGCCCCTTTTCTCGTAAAGCTCATAAGACTTTTTTTCTACGAGCTTACGGACATCATCCTGAGTCATCGAGGGATTAGAGGATCTCCCGAGCTTAAATGACGTTCTTGCCATAGTATCTCCCCCCTTTTTTTGTTAAATCCCGTATTTTGGATTATACAACTTCCGAAAATATTAAGCAATAGAAATCTTCAAAAAGTCAGGTACCGGCTTTTTCAGCAGCTTGTAAATATTCTTAAGGTGCGTAAGATACAATTTATCGAACGGGTTGTCTTTCCCGGTACGCGCTCTTCCGCCGTACCACCAGTTCCAGTCGCTTCCTTCCGCTATATACAGCTCGCGCCAGGCGCTCTTTAGTTTTGCGCCGTCCACATCGGGATCTTTGTGAAATTCCCTGGTGAATTTCACCAGGTCCTTTCTCGCCGCGTCAAGATACTGCCACGACAGATTGTCCTGTTCCTCCCCTATCCATATATCGAAATTATGATTTATCCATGATCCGGGAAATATGTTTGACAGCGACTTCTTGGGCCGTTCCAGTTCCAGAAAATCGCTTATCGTGGTTGAATATAAATCCGGCTGTTTATCGATGTTGGCATACAGGGTCTCAAGAAAATTTCTGCCGTTATTCTCATAGTATTCCCAGGCATTTTCGCCGTCCATGACTATGGTCAAAAGCCCCCTGTCGGCGTCGCGCCTTAAATTATCCGCCGTCGTATTCATGTGTCCCATGAGATCCCATGCGGCGTCAGACTGGTTCCAGGAATTATAACTGAAGCTTATCATATCCGAAAGGTTCTTATCCCTGAATATCATGGCGATATCCCTCGACCCTCTCTTG